>NZ_JBAVZJ010000356.1:0-6415 GCF_049588695.1 Robiginitalea sp. | reverse complement strand
GTGTTATCCATGAGGATTTCGGGAATTTTACCGACAACGTTGAGTTTGAGCTCAGTTTTTTCTTCAGGGGACAAACGCCCTTTGGAGACCCCTTCCAGTTCATCGAGAACACCCGTAAGCTGGGTCCCTATAAAAATTGAAAATATAGCCGGGGGGGCCTCATTGGCACCCAGGCGATGGTCATTACTGGCCGAAGCAATGGAGGACCTCAGCAATTCTTCATACCGGTTTACGGCCATGAGGGTGGTGATAAAAAAGGTGAGGAATTGCAGGTTCTTCATAGGCGTGGAACCCGGGCTGAGGAGGTTTGTGCCCGTATCGGTACTCAGGGACCAGTTGTTGTGCTTGCCCGAACCGTTGATGCCTGAAAAAGGTTTTTCGTGAAAAAGGACCATCAGGCCATGCCGTCCGCCTACCTTGTCCATGACATCCATCAAAAGCAGGTTGTGGTCTACCGCCAGATTGGCCTCTTCAAAAACCGGGGCCAGTTCAAATTGATTGGGTGCAACTTCGTTATGACGGGTCTTGACCGGAATACCCAGGAGCATACATTCCTGTTCCAGGTCACGCATAAACTGAAAGGCGCGCCGGGGGATCACCCCAAAGTAATGATCATCGAGCTGCTGGCCTTTAGCTGCAGCCTGCCCAAGGAGGGTTCGCCCTGCGAGAATCAGGTCCGGGCGTGATTGCGCCAGTTCCCTGTCGACCAGGAAATACTCCTGTTCCCAGCCCAGGGTGGCAATCACCTTATTGACGTTTTTATCAAAATACCGCGCCACAGCCGTAGCGGCCACATCCACTGCATTCAGGGCCCGGAGCAAAGGTGCTTTATTATCCAGCGCCTCCCCGGTATAGGAGACAAAAACGGTTGGGATGCAAAGCGTGCTGCCGTAAATAAAAGCAGGCGAAGTCGGGTCCCAGGCGGTATATCCCCGGGCCTCAAAAGTATTGCGAATCCCCCCGCTGGGGAAACTGGAAGCATCGGGTTCCTGTTGCACCAGCTGGCTGCCGCCAAATTTCTCAATCGCCCTCCCATCGGGAAGGAGGTCGAAGAATGCATCGTGCTTTTCCGCAGTAGATCCCGTCAGAGGCTGGAACCAATGGGTGTAGTGCGTAGCCCCCATGGTTATGGCCCATGCCTTCATTCCTTCAGCCACCTGATCGGCGATCTTGCGGTCTATTTTGGTGCCGGAATAGCTGGCCTCCTTAACGCTGTTAAAAGCGAGCCCCGTCAGGTATCTCCGCATGCGGTCCTCATTAAATACGGACTGCCCGAAACGCTCTGATTGCAATGCGGTTTCCCGGGGTATTTCTGTGCGATGGGCCGGGTCTGAGGCCGTGGCCTTCTGTCTCTGTGGATTCATAAGCGATATAATAGGAATAAGGTGAAGGTGGTTTGACAGGCAAAATTATTACAAATTAGCCGGTTTTGGACTATACCCCCTCAAAATAAAGGGGGTGTTGATAATTACATCGATTTTTTTGATAATTACCCCCTCATTTAGATATAACGAATACATAATTGTTCTATTTTTGACGGTCACAAAAAAAATCAATTAAATCCTGTACGCATGAATAAATCGAAGTTAGAGTATATCTGGTTAGACGGATATCACCCCACTGCAAACCTGAGAAGCAAGACCAAAGTTGAAACGGACTTCAGCGGAAAACTGGAGGACTGCCCGGTATGGTCTTTTGACGGGAGCTCTACCAAGCAAGCCGAAGGTGGATCCTCGGATCTTCTATTAAAGCCAGTAGCTATTTATCCGGACCCTGCCCGAGAAGACGGCTACCTGGTGATGACGGAAGTTTTGAATGCCGATGGAACGGAACATATTACAAACTCCAGAGCTACCATTGACGGAGATGCCAACGATGATTTCTGGTTCGGTTTCGAGCAGGAGTATTTTATCATGGATTCCCATACCCAATTGCCCCTGGGCTTCCCTATAGGTGGATATCCAGGGCCACAAGGTCTTTACTACTGCTCCGTAGGCGGGCGCAATACCCACGGGCGGGAGCTTGTAGAACGCCATGCTGACTACTGCCTGCAGGCCGGACTCAATTTTGAAGGGATCAACCAGGAAGTGGCCTGTGGACAATGGGAATTCCAGATTTTTGCCAAAGGAGCCAAGAACGCCGGAGACCAGGTGTGGGTGGCCCGTTATTTACTGGATCGCCTGACGGAAGACTACGGATACTATATTGATTACCATCCGAAACCGGTCAAAGGGGATTGGAATGGTAGTGGGATGCACGCTAATTTCTCGAATAACCTCTTGAGAACCTGTGGTTCCCAGGAGATCTACGAAAAAGTTTGTGAGGCTTTCCGACCTGTCACCAAAGAACACATCGAGGTTTATGGGGAGTTTAACGATGAACGCCTTACGGGGCTTCACGAGACACAGTCCATCGAGGAATTCAGCTTTGGGATTTCCGACCGGGGGGCTTCCATCCGTATTCCAATCTTAACGGTGGAGAAAGGCTGGAAAGGATGGCTGGAAGACAGACGTCCGGCGTCCAATGCAGATCCGTACAAGGTAGCAGCACGGATTATCAAAACAGTCCAAAGCGCCAATATCGAAGTAGAGGCCTAAGAAAGGCTCATTGGATAAATATTGTAACCGTCGGGAAGACATTGCACTTTCCGGCGGTTTTTTTATGAAAAAGTAGTGAATATAAAAGTGGCGTAGACCGCCAGGAGGATCAGACCGTCCTTCCAGTTCAGTCGCTGGCCTTTCGGAAAAAACACCAGGGGCAAAACCAGAAAAGAAATCCCGAGCATCCATAGCAGGTCTACGGTGACGAGGTGTTCGTCGATCACGTGAATCGGGTGTATAATGGCCGTGATACCGAGGACCGCGAGCAGGTTAAAGATGTTGGAACCGATCAGGTTCCCGACTGAGATCGCCTTTTCCTGACGGATCATAGCCATGACCGAAGCTGACAGCTCGGGGATACTCGTTCCCACGGATACCAGGGAAATCCCAATGATCCGTTCGCTGATATGAAGACGTGTGGCCAGGCCAACGGCTCCGGAAATCAATATCTCAGAACCTCCCCAAAGGGCGACACCCCCGACAAGCAGGAAAAATACGGTTTTATACAGCGGGAGTATATTCACACCTTCCTGGGGAACCTCTGTGATAGCCGGCTTTTGATAACGCAACAGGTAGATCAGGAAAATGAACAAGGCCACAACCATAATTATGCCTTCGGTACGTCCGAGCATTCTATCGGAAAGGATAAAAACGTAAGAGAGCAGTGAAGCGAGCATCATTACGGGCCAATCGACAAAGTAGAAACTCCTTCGAATATCCAGGGCCCCAATAAGGAGCGTGAGTCCTAAAACAAGCCCGAGGTTTGCCAGATTAGACCCAACCACATTGCCCAGGGCCAGATCTGGAAATCCCTGTAATGCCGATTGCAAACTCACGATAAGTTCGGGGGCAGAGGTAGCGAAGGATACCACAGTCATCCCCACCACGATCTTGGGGATGGATAAACGCAGGGAAAGGTCCACAGATCCCTTCAGAAGAAAGTCACCTCCGGCAATTAGTAATATAAGTCCGAGCAGCACAAAAAGGGCGTCCATCCTTCCAAATTGATTCGGTAAATATACTATAGGCAGGGACAATAGGAATTTTAAGACTAACTATTTTTATAGTTTTTTAACTATATTTTTAGTTTTAAAACTAATATATTAGTTATGTTTGCTCAATCAATGTACCCAATCTGTATATTTCATATGGACCATAAAATCAGAAAAGGCCTCTTGTTAACGGTACTTGCATTCCTTGTAATCACTTGCAAGCCATCTGATAAAAAATCGGCTCAGGCTTCCCCCTCACCTGCCCTTCCCGAAAACTTTGCCGATCAGGCAGACCGGGTTTTGAAGGGATACCTGGATTTGGAGATTTTCTCAGGCGTCGTCCTGGTCGCCGCACAGGGCAGGCCTGTTTACCACAAAGCATTTGGGATAGCCGATCGGGAAAACGACCGGCCGGTTGAGACCTCTGCGTTGTTCGACATAGGTTCGATGAACAAAACCTTTACGTCTATTGTGGTGCGACAGCTGGCAAGTGAGGGCAAATTGAACCTCTCTGACCCGCTCTCCCGGTACGTGAGCGGATTTACAGACCCCAGGGCTGCAGACATCACCCTGACACACCTCCTGGAACACAGGTCCGGCTTCGGGGACTATCACAATGAGGGTTATTTTGAGCTTCCGGAACCCGAGAGGCGACTCAACGCTATTGTGGAGCGGGCTAAATCTGAAATGCTGATGTTTACTCCCGGAACTGATGAGTCGTATTCGAACCTGGGATATGTGATCCTCGGGGCCGTAATCGAAAAGGCCAGTGGTGCATCCTACTTCGACAACGTACGGGAGCGGATCGTTGAGCCACTGGGGTTAAAAGACACCTACCTGGATGATTTCAAGGGGTTGGAAACCCGTATGGCAAAAGGATACTATTACAGTCCTTTAGGGCAACTGGAAGTCTCTGCTCCTACACAGGATGTACCCAACCCGGATGGGGGATTCCTTTCCACGGCTTCTGATATCCTGGAATTCTACAGGTCTTATTATTACGACGATTTACTTCTTTCCGCAGATACCCGGGAGGAGGATCCCTTCTTTGAATTCCTCCGGGAAATTCCCGATGGAAAGGCTACCGGGGCGGCCGGGGGCTTTGAGGGATTCAACTCTGTCCTGCTCCAGGTTATTAGTGATGATTTTTCCATTGTGGTCCTGGCCAATATGGATGAGCCCGTTGCCGAACGGATCGGATCGGACATCCTGGCGCTGTACCGGGGCGAAACCCCAAAAAAGCCACAGCTTCCGGCCGTTCAAAATGTTCGGATTCACTACGAAAAACACGGTATTGAATATGTCCGCGATAATTTCGAAACGTTAACGGTCAACTTCCACCCTACCGACCCGCATGAGCTCATCCTCAACGTTTTGGGGTATGCCTATCTCTATGGGGCTCAGGACACAGACAAAGCCCTGGAATTGTTTAAACTGAATACAGAGCTCTTCCCCGAGGTTGCCAATTGCTGGGACAGCTATGGGGAGGCTTTGAAAATGCAAGGGGATCTTTCGGGTGCACAGGAAGCATATGGGCACGCCCTGGAACTGGATCCCGAAATGGAATCGGCCCAAAAAGCCCTGAACACTATTAATAATTAGAACACATGCAAAAACTCACCAATAAAGAAGAGGAGATCATGAAACTCCTGTGGAAACTCCAAAAGGCCTTTGTCAAGGAACTCCTCGAGGCTTTCCCCGGGAAGCGGAAACCCCATTACAACACCCTATCCACCATGGTGCGAAACCTGGAAGAAAAGGGGTTTGTGGGCCATGAAGCCTTTGGGAATACACACCGATACTACCCTTTGGTGACCCGGGAGGCGTACCGGAAAGAATTTATCGGAGAAACGGTGGCCGACTATTTTGATCATTCTTACAAGAGCCTGGTTTCCTATTTCGCGAACGAAGAGAAAATCTCTGCAGATGAACTCCGCGAGATCATCGAACTTATTGAAAAAAAGAAATAACCCCATCTATGGAAGTTTATATCCTCAAAGCCTCAGCCATATTAGCATTGTTCCTGATCATCTATCAGATATTCCTTAAAAACGAAACTTTCTTTACCCTAAACCGGTTTTTCCTACTCGGGGGTTTGCTCTCTGCCCTGCTCCTGCCCTTTGTGACCTTTCAGGATGAAGTCCTGATCCAGGCAACTGCCTTGGAAGCAGCCCCTGCCGTCAATGGGGTAGCCGTTTCCGAGGCCGCTCCCATTGACTGGAGACGGATTTTACTTTGGGCCTACCTGCCGGGCATCCTTATTTGTACGGGTTTGGTTTTTAGGCAACTCCGCAGATTATTCTCCATCATTCGAAAAGGAAAAAAACATACCCATGAGGGCTATATCCTGATCCCTTCCACATATATACAGGGGCCCTTCTCTTTTTTCAGGTACATTTTCTACAACCCCCAGGTGCACGATGAGGCCGAACTCGAGCTGGTCCTCGAACACGAGAAGGCCCATGGAAAACAGTTACACTCTCTGGATATCCTACTGGCCCGGGTAACGGCCATTGTACTCTGGATCAATCCGATGGTATGGTGGTACCAGAAAATCATTCAGCAAAACCTGGAATATCTCGCAGATGCCCAGGCCGTGCGCGATTTATCGTCTGTCCGCGAATACCAGTATGCCCTCTTAAAAGTTTCGGGGAATGCGACCTCCCCACCCCTTGTCAGTCATTTCAATCAATCATTAATCAAAAAACGAATCGTCATGTTACAACGCAATCAATCCAAATCCATCCATGTTTTAAAGTACCTGCTTATCCTGCCCATGTTGGCCCTCTTCCTTATGGCCTTTAACCGGGAAACCGTCTATGT
>NZ_JBAVZJ010000355.1:0-9499 GCF_049588695.1 Robiginitalea sp. | reverse complement strand
CTATAAGAGTATCCTTCTGAGCAAAGACAACAGGAGCATTGAATAGGAACAGGAAAACTAAAGCAAAGACTTGTTTCATAAATCAAAAATACTCCAACCGGGGAAATAAAAAAACAGCAACTCCCTTTTCCCAATCTCCCTTAGGACTGCCGGGAATACCCGTATTTCAGGAAGGTAAATCACCGAAACATTTCTGCAAATAGGAATCTCTTTATTTGTCCAAATTAAACCCATTGAAATGTGTAACTTAACCTCCTTAAACCTGAAATATGTCCCTTGTGAAACCCCTACAGTTAATAGCCCATTTTACAATCCACCCCGGAAAAACAGACGAATTCAAAAAAATAGTTTCTCAATGTATTGAAGTTGTCGAAGCCAAAGAAGCCGGAGCGGGCACACTTCAATACGACTGGCACTTCAACGCAGATCAGTCTGAATGTAAAGTTATTGAAGCCTACAGGAATTCGGAGGCTGTTCTGGAACACGCGGCCAATATAGGACCTTATTTAGGACAATTTTTCGAGATCTCAACATTTTCCGGAGAAGTATTCGGACCGGCCTCGGAATCCCTCAAGAAGGCTCTGGAGGGGATGGATATTAAATATTATGAATTTGAATCCGGACTTTAAGCCCAACGGAAACAGACACCGGGAACAATATGACATAAATAAAAACCCCCGCCTCTTTAAGGTCGGGGGTTTCGCGTTGGCCTACCAGGACTCGAACCTGGAATGACTGAACCAAAATCAGTAGTGTTGCCAATTACACCATAGGCCAATTCCAATGGAGCGTGCAAATTTAAAATAAACTTTGATTAGGCCAAAGATTTTTTCAGCTGTTTTATGCAGGGATAGAGGGCATTGACGTGTTAAAGCTTTATGAAAAAGGAAGCCGGGTCTGACCATTAATTACTAAATTCGCCCCATACCAGCTAATAATCAAAATACATGGTTGCCAAAAACTTTGAGAAATGGGACACCCTTACCGGGTGGTTTGTTTTTTTTATAGCACTTGTAACATACGTTCTTACGGTCGAACCCACGGGTAGTTTTTGGGATGCTGGGGAGTATATTTCCACCTCGGCCAAACTCCAGGTGGCGCACCCGCCGGGAGCACCGTTCTTCCAAATGATGGGAGCCTTTTTCGCCCTTTTCGCAACAGAAGCAGACAAGGTCGCCCTGATGGTCAATCTCATGTCCGGGGTTTCCAGTGCTTTTGCCATTTTGTTTATGTTTTGGACCCTTACCAATCTGGGGCGGAAACTGGTCGTATCGGATACTCCTTTATCTAACCCTAAAGCCATAGCCATTCTCGGTGCCGGATTAGTAGGGTCCCTCACCCTGACCTTTTCAGATAGTTTCTGGTTTAACGCCGTTGAGACTGAAGTATACGCGATGGCCAGTCTCATCATGTCACTCCTCTTCTGGCTGGGGCTAAAATGGACAGACGACCTCGATTCTCCAAGAGGTAACCGCTGGCTTATTCTGATCTCTTTTGTCGTAGGGTTGACATTCGGGATTCAGTTTATGGGATTTCTCGCCATCCCTTCCATAGGCCTGTTGTACTACTTTAAGAAATACAAGCAAACCACGGTAAAGAACTTTCTGCTGGCCAATATCGCCGTCATCCTCGTATTGATTCTGGTCTATAAATTTTCTCTGACCTATGTCTTAAAAGTTTTCGGGTGGAGCGAGGTCTTCTTTATCAATGAAATCGGACTTCCCTTTAATTCGGGAACACTGATTATGGGTGTTATATTTGCCGCGGCTTTCTACTTTGGATTGCGTTATACCCGCAAGAACAATTACCTGAGGGCCAATACCCTGATCCTCTGTGGCCTCTTTTTGTTCGTCGGTTTTTCCTCCTGGCTGATGCTGCCTATTCGCGCCAATGCCAATACGGTAATCAACGAAAATAATCCCGAAGATGCCCGGGCCCTGCTCGCGTATTACAACAGGGAGCAATACCCGGGGGTCGACAGTCCCGTCTATGGTGCCTACTTCTCCGACCTTTTCGCCCCTCCTGGTGAAAACCGGGACGACAAGCCCAAATACGAGCGGGATGAAGCCCTGGGCAAGTATGTGGTGGTCAACAAATACAAGGAAGCCCTTCCAGGTCCGAACAAGGACCATATGGGGCTGCTGCCACGGATGTGGAGCGATCAGCACGCGGAGAATTATATGAAATTTTTTGGCCCGCTCGATTTCAGCCTCAAAACCAACAATGAAGAATTGCGTATGGCTGCCCAACAAGTCCGGGAAGGACTGGAGAACGGGGAAATCGAGACAGACCAGTATATGAGTTTTCTAAGGCGCTTCGGGGAATATATTGAAGTGCACCCCCCGTCGATATGGCAGAACATCAACTACATGCTGAGCTTTCAGTTCGGATATATGTACTGGCGCTACTTCATGTGGAATTTCACGGGAAAACAGGACGATATGCAAGGTCGCTACAACGGTCAGGGCGAATGGCTCAGCGGGATAAAGTTTATCGACGCGCTGCGGTTGGGCAGCCAGGATGACCTTCCCCAGGACAAGCTCGACAATAAAGGCCGAAACACCTACTTTTTCCTGCCCCTCCTCCTTGGGATTATCGGACTGGTCTTCCAGGTTTCCAGGAATCCCAAGCAATTCTGGGTGCTCTTTGTGTTTTTCCTTTTTACAGGAATCGCCATTCAATTCTATACCAACCCCTATATTTTCCAACCCCGGGAGCGGGATTATTCCCTGGTAGGTTCGTTCTATATTTTTGCCATGTGGGCTGGCCTGGGGGTTTTAGCCCTTTACGAGGAATTCAAGCAGTGGATTTCCCCTAAAATCTGGGCTCCGGCTGTTACCGTGGCCTGTCTGTTGGCCGTACCTGTGCTGATGGGCGCTCAAAACTGGGATGACCATGACCGTTCCGGACGCTACACAGCCCGGGCCGCTGCGATGACTTACCTGGACAGTTGTGAAGAGGATGCAGGGTCTATGCTTTTTACCATTGGGGACAATGACACTTTCCCGCTTTGGTATGTTCAGGAAATCGAGAGTTACCGGACCGATGTCCGCGTCATTTGTACCAGCCTGTTTGCCACGGACTGGTATGTGGACCAAATGAAACACAAAGCCTATGAGAGCCCTCCTATCCCATCCCAGCTTACCCATAAACTTTACAGGTATGGCAATCGGGATGTGATATATCTGCAAAAAATCACTGAAAACCGATGGGATATTAAGGATTTTATGAACTGGATCGGCAGTGACCGGCAGGAGACTAAACTCCAGTATTATCTGGAAAAAAATGGTGCCGATGTGGGCGAGTATCCTGAAAGTACCCTGGACCTGGTCTACTACCCCACCGATAAAATCCGGGTACCGGTCAATAAGGAAAATGTCCTGAAAAGTGGTGTGGTGAAAGAAAAAGACTCTGCCCTGATTGTCGATTATATCGATATTGACCTGCCCGGGGCCCTTGCCAAAAACCGGATCATGATGCTCGATATCCTGGCGAATAACGACTGGGAACGCCCCATCTATTTCTCAGGGGGAAGCTTTGACGATGCAGAATATCTCTGGATGAAGGATTACCTGCAGCTGGATGGTATGGCGTATAAGTTAGTACCCATCCGTACCCAAAACAGGAGCCCCTTTGAGATGGGACGTATAGACACCGACCTGATGTATGAAAAGGTGATGAACTGGGAATGGGGAAATTCCGGAAGTTCAGAAATCTACCACGATCCCCAAACCCGATCCCAGGGACTGTCCCTCAGAAGTAATCTGGCCCGACTGACCGAGAAACTTATCGAAGAGAATAAAATAGAAAAGGCACGGGAAGTCATCGATTTGGCCATGACCAATATGCCCCTGGAATACTACGGTTTCTACACCTTCGCCGAACCCTTTCTGGATGGGTATTACAAAACAGGCGAGACCATGAAGGCACGGGCATTATTCGAAAAACTCAGAACGATCTACAAAGACCGCCTGGAGTACTATGAAAATGTACCCCTGGACCAGCAGTACGAGCAAATTGAGGATATCCTGGCGGACATGGAGGCCTATAAAAGGGTCATCGATATCGCCATAGATAACGACGACCGGGAACTCGCTGAAAAAGAAACTCAGGTTTTCAACGATCAGCTCGATAAATTTGGCTTTTACAAGGACAGCTTCCTGGAGGAGCTGCCCGAGGTCCCCGGGTTAGGCCCGCCTCCTCCAACCCCTGTGGATTCCATCGCTCAGGACGCCATAGATACAGAGCTTCCGGATACCACTACTGTTCCTGAGACTATTGAGGAATAAAACGGGCTGCGTGAAATTGTAAAAATAAGCCGGGGACGGCTCTCAGATATACTCGTTCAGGATTCCGATGAGTGTATTGGCATCTTGTTCCCCACTTTGTCTCCATACCATTTCTCCCCTCTTGTAGATGATAAGGGTTGGAAGGCCCTTAACGCGAAGCGCCTGGGACAGTTCTTTATTCTTATCCACGTCTATTTTGATCACTTTCCCCTTATCTCCAAGGGCAGAAGCCACATCCCTGAGAACGGGATGCATAGAGGTAGAATTTTCGTTCCACTCTGCGTAGAAATCCAGCAAAACAGGAATTTCCTGATCGATTATTTCCCCGAATTTAGACATATGGCAGGCGTTGGGTTTAGGTTCAAATGTAACAAAAATTGTGAAATGCGGTAGGAACCCCTATGAATTCAGGCTGTTGGTCGGCTCAAATTTAACTCAGACCGGTTTTTCGTAACCGGATCACCGTAATCTCCGGCCAGATACCCACCCTTCCGGGGTATCCCAGGAACCCAAAGCCCCGGTTGACGTTGATGAACTGTCCGAGTTCTTCATAAATCCCCGCCCAGTATTTGTACCGCCACTTGACAGGGCTCCACTTGATCCACCCCGGAATTTCTATCCCAAACTGCATCCCGTGTGTATGGCCGCTGAGGGTTAGGTGATAGTGCAACTCGTCGTGGATGACCTGGTCTTCCCAGTGGGAAGGATCATGGCTAAGGAGTATTTTAAAATCCTCGGGGGCAATACCATCCGTGGCCTTTTTAAGGTCTCCGGCCTTTTTAAAACCGCCCCGACCCCAATTTTCAACACCGATAAGGGCAATTTGTCCGTTTCCCTTTTTGAGGTATCTATTCTCATTGAGCAGGAGGTCAAACCCCATTTCTCGTTGCAAATCCTTAAGGTCCTCGAGATTTTGTGCTTTGGCATCCTCGGTATCCCAGCCGACGTAATCCCCGTAGTCGTGATTCCCTAAAACCGAATATTTTCCATCCGGAGCCTCAAGGGTTCCAAATAAATCTGCCCATGGAATCATCTCACTGGTTTTGTTATTGACCATATCCCCCGTAAAAAGGATGACATCGCTTTGCTGTTTATTAATCAGGGAGACCCCGTATTCTATTTTCTTACGGTTGTCAAAACTGCCGCTATGTATATCTGAAATCTGGGTAATGGTATAATTGTGAAATTCAATGGGAAGGTCTTTGAATTCAAGGTCGTAATTCAAGACCCTGAACCTGTATTTCCCACGGTACATCCCATAGAGCAAGGCCCCAAAGGGAAGGGAAGCGATCCCCAGGGCAATAAGACTGAGAAATCGCCTTCTTTCAGGTAATGTGAACTCCCTGGCCCCGCCAAATAACCTGTGATACCCACCTATGAGCAAGCGGTACAGGTCCTCTGAAAAAAGGAAAAACATGGTAATCAGGTTAAAGGTGAGGATGGCGAGCAGAAAGCCAAAGGCATAGCTCATAGGCCGATTCAGCACCCTACCCGTCTCATCGGCGACGGCAACCTGATAGATAATGTTTCCGAGGATCAGCAGCGCAATAACCGTATAGAGGTAGTACAGCCAGGGGTAGCGCGTAGCCGAACGCAGTGCCTGCAGGGTATACAGACACATAGCCAGATATACAATGACAAACAGAATCCAGCGAAACATATCTTTTTTTACAAATATACTTTTTTATGAAGCGTTTCTCCTACTTCCCGCTTGCCTTAATCGCGCGGACAACGGCTTCTATCTTCCCGGCATCCGGTAAGAGGGGTGCGCCCTCCCGCAGCAGACCGGGTGTGTTCAGCGGCAAACCAGAAAACAACTCGGGTGCCGGAGAGTCTATGGCACTCAGATGAACCGCCTCGAATCCCTTTCCTATAAACTCTTCAAGGTTGGAAGGGCGAATGCCCCCTCCCGGCATGATACCACAATGCGCCTTTTGAACCAGCTCCTCGAGATGGGATAAACCCCGGAGGGCAGACGTAGCCTGGCCGCTCGTCAAAATAGTATCAACCCCAAGAGCCCCGAGTTCCAAATGGGCCGCTTCCCAATCCGCAATACGGTCAAATGCCCTGTGGAATGTCAGGTGAAGACCCTCGCAGGCTTCGGCCAGGCGCTGCATACCTGCCCGATTCAATCGGTTGTTCGCATCGAGGCACCCCGTGACAATCCCATCAAAGCCCAGTGTCCTGCAATAGGAAATATCCCGTAGCATTTGTGAAATTGTATGCTCGGAATAGGTAAAATTCCCGCTTCGGGGACGGATCAGTACGTGAACCGGGATAGCAACACTATCCCTAATCGCCTCCAAAAGCCCTGCCGATGGGGTAACCCCGCCAACTGCCAGTTCAGAGCAGAGTTCGAGGCGGTCTGCACCCGCCCCCTCGGCGATTTTGGCAGCATCCACTGATGTCACGCATATTTCTACCTTCATTCCCTATCTTTAATACCCTAAATGTAATTCCTTCATCCCATGCACCGAAGAAAATTCCTTAAGAATTCCACGCTGGGCTCCGTGGCCATACTGGGAACGGCACCCCTTATTTCCTGTGCCGAGACCGAAACAAAAACCGCTGGAAATATCCGGCCGGATGGGCCGGTAGCCATTTGCACCTGGGATTTTGGCAATGCTACCGACAAAGCGTGGTCCGTACTCAGAGCAGGGGGCACAGCACTTGATGCGGCCGAACAGGGCGTTATGGTGGAAGAGGCCGATCCTGAAAATCAAACCGTTGGCCTGGGAGGCCGGCCCGACCGTGATGGTTTTGTCACTCTGGATGCCTGTATTATGGATTCCCAAAGCAATTGTGGGGCGGTAATGGGCCTGGAAGGATATGTGCATGCCGTTTCTGTGGCCCGCCGGGTCATGGAAAAAACACCCCACGTAATTTTGGTGGGCGACGGGGCCTCCCAATTTGCATCAGAACAGGGATTTTCACGGACGGATCTCCTTACCGCAAAATCCCGAAAAGAATGGGTAGAATGGAAAAAAACTTCTGAATACGCTCCCGTAATCAATATTGAAAACCACGACACTATTGGTATGCTGACACTCGATGCCAATGGAGATTTAGCAGGGGCCTGTACGACCAGCGGCATGGCCTATAAGCTCAGGGGTCGTGTAGGAGACTCTCCGGTTATCGGGGCCGGGCTCTATGTGGACCCCGAAGTTGGGGCAGCTACTGCCACCGGAATGGGTGAAGAAGTGGTTCGTACGGTAGGCAGTTTCCTGATCGTAGAATTAATGCGGCAGGGTAAAAGCCCGGAAGAAGCCTGCAGGGAGGGCGTACTCCGCATTATGAAGAAAAATGCAGGGAGGACAGATTTCCAGATCGGTTTTATCGCTTTGAACACCCTGGGCGAAACAGGCGGATATTGCATTCAACCCGGGTTCAGTTACCGGCAGTACGATTCAAAAGGACACCGGAACACCCCTGTAGAGAGTTACCTGAAATCATGAGAATCTTAGTAGCTTTGAAGTCTTTCAAACCACCTGTATATGTCTGATAAAAAACGCCTTTTCCTTCTGGATGCCTATGCCCTTATCTTCCGGGGATATTACGCCCTGATCAAAAATCCCAGGATCAATTCCAAGGGAATGGATACCTCAGCTATAATGGGGTTTATGAATTCCCTTTTTGACGTCATCCGCAGGGAAAAGCCGGATCACCTGGCAGTTTGTTTTGATAAAGATGGCAGCGCTGAGCGTACGGAATTGTTCGCAGACTATAAAGCCAACCGGCTGGAAACCCCGGATGCTATTCGGGTAGCAGTACCCTGGATTCAGAAAATCCTCAAAGCCATGCATATTCCCTGTATAGAAGTTTCAGGTCTGGAAGCGGATGATATAATTGGTACGCTGGCCAAACAAGCCGAAAAAGAGGACTACCGGGTTTATATGGTGACTCCAGATAAGGACTTTGGACAATTGGTCTCAGAAAATATTTTTATGTACCGGCCCTCCCGTATGGGAAATGGCATTGAAATCTGGGGGATACCTGAAATACAGAAGCGTTTTGGCGTAGAGCGCCCCGAACAGGTCATCGACTACCTGGGTATGATGGGGGACAGTAGTGACAACATCCCGGGACTTCCTGGGGTTGGGGATAAAACTGCCAAAAAATTCTTGCAGGAATTCGGATCGCTCGAAGGACTTCTGGAAAATACGGATAAGCTCAAAGGTAAAATGCGGGAGAAAGTTGAAGACAATGCCGAACTCGGCAGATTGTCTAAAAAACTAGCCACGATCTGTGTGGATTGCGAGGTTCAGTTCGATGAAAAGGACTATGAACTCAGCGTTCCCGACAGCCAGCAGGTACAAGAACTCTTTGAAGAGCTGGAATTCCGCAGGTTGAAAGATCAGTTCCTTAAGTTGTTTTCTCCTGACGATACAGAGACGACGACCTCCGGATCTAAGGACACGGAAAGGGCGAATGAAAATCCAAAGCAAGCCGGGAGCGGACAGTTTTCGCTTTTTGGAGGAAATTCAGATGCCCCGGCCGTGGAAGACTATACAGGGCGTAAGACCATTTCTGAAGTCTCCCATCTTTATCAGCCTGTTGAGAGTGAGATGGCCCTTCGACTATTTTTACAGCGCCTGGAGCAGCAAAACCGGGTTTGTTTTGATACGGAAACCACTTCTTTGAATCCCCTGCAGGCGGAACTTGTCGGTATCGCCTTTAGCTGGGAAGCTCACAAAGGGTTTTACCTTCCCTTTCCCGAAGATCGGGCCGAAGCCGATACCCTGATTCAGAAATTACGACCCTTCTTTGAAAATGAGGCTGTCGAAAAAATAGGTCAGAACCTGAAATACGACATCAAAGTACTGGACAAATATGGCGTCGTCGTCAAGGGGGCCCTGTTTGACACCATGCTGGCCCACTACCTGATCAATCCGGATATGCGTCACAATATGGATGTACTGGCGGAGACCTATCTGGATTACCGCCCGGTACCCATTACAGAACTCATCGGGAAAAAAGGGAAAAACCAGCTCAGTATGCGGGAGGTTCCGGTAGCACAGATTACGGAATACGCCGTGGAAGATGCAGATATTACCCTACAGCTTTCTGAAGCCTTCAGGCCGGAATTAAATGCTGCGGGGACAGAATCCCTTTTTAAAGATATCGAGGTTCCGCTCCTGCGGGTACTGGCCGCTATGGAACTGGAGGGTATTAACCTCGATACTGCCTTTCTGAGGGAACTTTCCGGGGCA
>NZ_JBAVZJ010000354.1:0-1554 GCF_049588695.1 Robiginitalea sp. | reverse complement strand
CCCCTCGGGGATCGTTTTTAATAAAGCAAAGCCTGCTGATTAATCATCTACAAGCACCCATTCCCCTTTCGAGATCAGGGGTTCAGCCTGTTTGAACTTAACGGTTTTATTCTCTCCGGAAAGGACGTTTTTGATGGTTACCCTTTCATTTCGACCAATTTTGGCCGTTTCCCGGATGATGGTCTCGGTCACTTGTGGCCGCTGTCCCTGAGTGGCGCCTGCAGCCCTGCTTTGGGCAGCCAGTTCATCGCTGTTGGGGATCTCGGCTTTGGAGGTTTTAAGGTTGTCTTTAGGGCGTCGTACCTGCCGCGCCTCTTGTATTTCCTGAGTGTTAGCCGATGGGAGCTCTCCTTTGAACAAAAAGGAGACGATCTCTTTATTCACCTTTTCGATCATGGACTTAAAGAGTTCGAAAGCCTCAAATTTATAGATCAACAAGGGATCCTTTTGCTCGTGAACGGCTAACTGAACCGACTGTTTCATTTCGTCCATCTTTCTGAGATGGGTTTTCCAGGAATCGTCAATGATCGCAAGGGAAATATTCTTCTCGAAATCTGTGATCAGTTGCTTGCCCTCTGTGTCGTATGCGTCCTGAAGGTTCGTAACTACATTGAGGGTTTTAATTCCATCCGTAAAGGGAACTACAATGCGTTCAAATTTATTGGAATTGTCTTCAAAAACCTTTTTGATAACCGGGAAAGCGGAATCAGCCGAGCGCTCCATCTTCTGGTGATAGTGGTCATAAGTAGCCGTGTAGACTGTTCTCGCAATATCCTGGACGGACATTTTCCCGAATTCCTCTTCATCTATAGGGGCCGTGATGGAGAAGTATTTGATCAGTTCGAATTCAAAATTCTTGTAATCATTTGCCATTTTATTGGTCTCCGCAATGACCTCACAGGTATCGTAGATCATGTTGGCGATATCCACTTTAAGCCGATCACCTTGCAGGGCGTGCCTTCTGCGCTTGTAAACCACCTCACGCTGGGCATTCATTACATCGTCGTACTCCAAAAGCCGCTTCCGGATACCAAAGTTGTTTTCCTCCACTTTTTTCTGGGCCCGTTCGATGGATTTGGTCATCATTCCAGCCTGGATGACTTCCCCTTCCTTCAACCCCATCCGGTCCATCATTTTAGCGACGCGCTCCGAACCGAATAACCGCATCAGGTTATCCTCGAGGGAGACGTAGAACTGGGAACTTCCCGGATCTCCCTGACGTCCGGACCTACCTCTGAGCTGGCGATCCACCCTACGGGAGTCGTGCCGCTCAGTACCTATAATGGCCAGGCCTCCGGCCTTTTTAACGGCATCACTAAGTTTAATATCCGTACCCCGGCCGGCCATATTGGTCGCAATGGTCACAACTCCTGGCTTCCCGGCTTCAGCGACGATATCGGCCTCCTTTTTATGCAGTTTTGCATTGAGGACATTGTGGTTTATTTTCCGAATGCTGAGCATTCGCGAAAGCAATTCTGAAACTTCTACAGAGGTCGTACCGATAAGGACGGGTCTCTGGGCGTTCGAAAGCTCGATGACCTCGTCGATTATCGC
>NZ_JBAVZJ010000353.1:0-8403 GCF_049588695.1 Robiginitalea sp. | reverse complement strand
CGCCCGCTGGACATGCTCAGAACCGTGGTCAATGTCACCGGCGATGCGATGGTATCAATGCTGGTCGCCAAATCTGTTGGCAAACTGGGTAAGCCTGTTGAAAAGAAATGGGATGACCATTTGGATGAAGTAATGCACAAAGACGACTTATGAATATTTGTTTTTTAATGTATCCCTGGGAGGAAATTGACCCGGCCAACGATACCAGTCTGGCGCTGATCCACGAATGTGTAAGGCGGGGGCACGGTGTGGCCATTTGCACTCCGGCCAACCTGACCATCCGAAACAGTGTAACAAGCTCCTTTTGTACAGTTATCAATCGGATGGAGAAGGTTCCTTCCAATCTGAAAGCTTTTTACAACAAGGCCAAAGTACGGGAAGAGATGCTGCCCCTTGCAGGGTTTGATGTTCTCTTTATGAGGGCAAACCCCCCATTGGACCCTTTGATGCTCAATTTTCTCGATTCCGTAAAGGACGATGTTTTTATTGTCAATTCCCTTCAGGGACTTCGGGAGGCCAACAATAAGTTATACACGGCTGCCTTTGGCGATAGTCACTCCAATATTATCCCGGTAACGCATGTATCCAAGAACAAGAAATACCTCATACAGCAGATCAAGGAAAGCAAAGCGGACAAGATGATTTTAAAGCCCCTGAATGGCTTTGGGGGTTCCGGAGTAATCCTGATCGAAAAATCGGCCATGTCCAATATCAATTCCCTACTGGACTTTTATATCACCAACGGAGATGGCACCTCTAGCTATGTCATCCTTCAGGAATATATTGAGGGGGCAGACAAGGGGGATATACGCATTCTGCTGCTCAACGGGGAACCTATCGGTGCTATGCGACGTATTCCGGGGGAAGAAGACCATCGCTCCAATGTATCTGCCGGAGGATCGGTGGCCAGACATTCCCTGACAAAAGAAGAAAAAGCCCTTTGCAAGCAGATTGGCCCTAAACTGGTCAATGACGGGTTGTACTTTGTCGGTATTGATGTTATAGGGGGAAAGCTGGTAGAGGTCAATGTTATGTCTCCCGGAGGTATTACCTACATGAACAAAGTGTACAAAACGAAAATCCAGTCGCGGGTCATCGATTTTATCGAGAGTCGCGTTTTGGATCAATTACAGGCCTTTGACAGGAGGTCCAGGCTGCGTAAAGAGGTAGATGATGCGTAGGCTGACTCCTGAGGAAATGGTTGGGCTCATCCGTTCGGAGACTCCCTTTGAGGCCGTAGCCAGCGATTATTCTTTTCGCTTAAAAGTGGCTGCGTACGCCCCTTATATTTGCGCCGCAGTACACGATGGCAACCAGTTTAGAAAATCCCTCTGGGACAATTGTACCCATTCCGCCTATGAGCGATGGTACGAGGAAGATCCCTGCACAAGGGAATTAATCGCATCCCATCCCATTGTGATTTCGGGTTCTGACAGCCGTTTTGAATACGATTTAAACAGGCCTCCCGAGGACTGTATTTTCGAGGATGCCTGGGGCAAACCGCTTTGGAAAACCAAACTTCCGGAGGTGGAAAGAGGGCTAAGTCTTTCGAAACACAATGCTTTTTATCGGGTTGCCCACGCTTTGACGGCCCAGATTGAATCGAAATACGGGGCGGCTTTGGTTTTTGACATGCACAGCTACAACTGGAAGCGTTGGGAGCGGGAAGTACCGACCTGGAATCTGGGAACCACCAATATCGATAATTCCCGTTTTGGGGTTTTGGCAGAGTCCTGGAGATCCAGGCTCGCACAGATTCAATTGCCAAATGGGATTCCTTCGACAGCCCGTATTAACGACGTATTTTTTGGAAAAGGCTATTTTTTAAAGTCCCTCACCGATACTTTTGAAAACACCCTGGTCCTGGCTACGGAAATCTCGAAAGTCTATTGTGATGAAACCACGGGTATAATATTTCCTGAAGTCGTAGATTCCGCGGCGCGTCAATTAAAAGAATTAATACCTTTGCAGCTCACTGAATTCCAGGAATATCTATGATTGAAGTTGCCCTGCAGCCCGAGCTCAAGGAGCGGTATAAAACTATTTTTGAGATCGACGCCCATCTCGACCGACTGGTTCAGCGGATTGAACTGCTCAGTTATATCAATCCCCTGAATGCCGAAAAGGAAAAACATCGGTTCTTCGCCTCCAAATACAATGAGGACCCCCAGTTTAAATACCCGAAACTCAAGTTTGATCCCTATAAACTACACCAGTTATTCTTTTCGCATCGCCTGGACCAAATAGAGGATGAAAGTATAAGAAATCTCTATAAGGAAGTGATCTACTTCTACTCCAATATGGTCCAGTGTATAGAGACCATAGGGGATGGAAAGGACTTTTATTACAATTCCCTGCGCGTCTACGGCACGCCTACAGACCGGGACGTACAAAATGCAAAATTTATTCTCCATTTCGATGAGGATCCCCCGTCAGAGGCCATGGAAAGGAAATTTACGCCTAAACAGGCTTATACTTATTTTACGGAATTCGCACAGGCTTATTCCTTTCCGCTCAATATCCGGCTGACCCCGCATATCGCTGCCGATGCCATGGTAAGCAACAGTACAAGGAGCATGCTTTTAAAGCGCAATACACGCTTTAGTGATAATCAACTACTCACACTGGCCCATCACGAAATAGGCGTACATATGGTGACGACCTTTAACGGTTTGCAGCAACCCCTGCATATTTTTTCCAACGGTTTCCCCAACAATGTTGAGACGCAGGAAGGGCTTGCTGTTTTTAGTGAATACATGGGTGGGGCACTTACCATTAAAAGACTTAAAGAATTGTCTTACCGTGTATTAGCTACACATACATTAAGTAAAGGTTTTAGTTTTTCTGACACCTTTGACCTGATTCACAATCAGTATAAACTGAATCGGGAAGCCGCCTTTAACATCACCCTGAGGGCGCACAGGGGAGGTGGTTTTACCAAAGACCGATTATACCTCAGCGGACTCCGGAAGATTTATAAACGCTATCAAAAAGGAAAGTCTTTGGAGCCGCTTTTGTCCGGAAAGGTCTCCATGGAATACGAGCAAGACATCCTGCATTTACAAAGTCTGGGACTCAGCCAAAACGGACCTCATGAATCCCTGAGTTTCCGCGAGAAAAATATCGAAAACCCTACCCTGGATTTTATTCTCAACAACCTGAAGTAATCAGGAGGTTTGCAGGAATTTGGCATTCACTTCCGCATTGGGAACCATACACTGCTGCTTCTTGCCAAAAAGCCTGTAGCGATTTTTGGCAACCAGGTCGTAAATACCATCGCGAACCGAGCGTGGTATCCATCCCAATAACGCGGGTGCCCACCCATAGCCTTTTATATTTCGGGCTATTTCGAGGGCAGCGTCGGATTTTACAAAATAGGCTATTCCCGGGTCTATAAAAATAATGGAATCCAATTGTGAGGTATCCACCCTACGCTCTTTGAGCAGGTCTTCGGCTATGGCGCTTTGCAGGGGTGCGAATCGAAAAACATCAGCCTGATCCCGCCTGATTATCCATTGCACCGCACCATTACAGAGGTTGCAGACCCCATCGAACAAAATAATCTTTTTTCCCGATTCTACTTGCACAAAACAAAGGTAGGGGATATGGGGGAAACGATTGCATAAGATTTGTCCGGGGCGCATCAAGCCTTTTGTTTGTAGGTTCCTTTAAATCAGGGGACGGTTCTGCAGGCCCTGGGTGTGATTTCAAATTGCGGGAAGGGGCTCTATCTTTCCTCAGGGAGGGGAGGGTTCCCCTCTGAGTCTATGACTTCCGGGAAGATACCAGTTCCAATTGGTCTATTGAGACCTCGGTGGTGAACATACCGTAATTAACCAAAGCCTTTTGTTTTTCAATCCGGTCAATGCTCCCGACCGATTTGGAATCCGAAAGGCGCACCTGGTCTCCAATTTTCAAAACCGGCCTTGGTTTTTTCGCTTCAGATTTCTCAGCGCTCCGCTTTTCAGCCTTTTTCTTTTTCCGAATTGTTTGAACCTCCCGCTGTAATTCCTTCTTTACCGACTCCGGGGGCTGGGTAGTTTCCTTTGCAGGTTTGGAAGCCTTTGGTTTCCGTTTGCTGTTCTCAGTTTCTACAATCCGCAAAAGATCCGAAATCAGGGGGCGCTTCTTTTTAGTCTTGTAGTATTTTTCTGCCGCCTTATCCACCCGGGTGCCCAGGTGAATCATGCGCTGGTTGTAATCGTAGAGTTCCTGGTAACTGCTCAGTTTGGACTGAATTTTTTCATTCAGGACTTCCAGCTTCTGTGCTTCTTCTCGAGCCCTGGACTCTTCTTCCTGTAACCGGTCTTCGGTTCGTGCCATTTTGCTCCGCTCTTTCTGCAGTTTGGCGATTGTCTGGTCAAACCGGAGCTTTCCCCTGGCCACTTTTTTACGGGCTTTGTTGATAAGGCTATAGGGGATTCCATTTTTCTGGGCTACTTCGAAGGTAAATGAGCTTCCCGGCTGTCCCATTTCCAGTTGAAAAGTAGGCTCGAGGGTTTTGCTGTTAAAAAGCATATTTGCATTTGAGGCATGGGGGAGCTCATCTGCAAGCGCTTTTAAATTCGCATAATGCGTGGTGATTACGCCAAAAGCGCCACAATCGTAAAAGGTCTCAAGGAAGGTTTCAGCAAGGGCCCCTCCGAGTTCAGGATCACTCCCCGTTCCGAATTCATCGATTAAAAAGAGGGTGTCCTCATCGCATCTTCGCAGGAAGCGATTCATATTCTTCAGTCGATATGAATACGTACTCAAATGGTTTTCTATGGACTGATGATCTCCTATATCGGTTAAGATCTGGTTAAAAAAGCAAGCCGTGCTGCCTTCTTTAACCGGGATGAGTATGCCACTCTGAAGCATGAGCTGCAGGAGGCCAATTGTTTTAAGGGTGATACTCTTGCCTCCTGCATTGGGCCCGGAAATCACAATGATCCGGTTCTCAGGATTCAATTCCAGTGTTTGAGGCCATGTTTTCTCACCTCTTTCTTTGTTGTTGAGCAGCAAAAGTGGATGATAGGCCTGCAGGAGCAACAGCTCATTATCCTTATTTATTTCCGGGAGTATACCACCTATATCCCGGGCCAAAAGGGCCTTGGCAGCACACAGGTCGATTTCTGCGAGTATATCCTGATATTCCTTGAGGTCCTGGATAAAAGGACGCAGTTCGCCTCCCAAATTTCGCAGAATGCGCTGGATTTCTTCTTTTTCCTCCAGGTAACAGAGCTGCAATTCCCTGGAATGCACCAAAGCCGCCTCAGGGGCAATAAATACAATACTCCCGGTTTTTGAGGTGCCCAGGGCGCTTCCTTTTACTTTCCTTCGGTACATTGCTTTGACGGCAAGGACTCTTTGGTTTTCGAGGGTGGATTCCCGGATTTCATCCAGATATTCTAGTTTCGAATACCGGGAAAGGGCAGCGTTGAAGCTTTGATTTGCTTTTCCCTGTAACCCCCTTATTTGTCGGCGAAGGATTGCGAGTTCGGGAGAGGCCGAGTCTTTAATCTCCCCATGCTTGTCGATGACAGCATCAATACACTCAGGGATCTCTTTTTTGAAGGGTACCTGGCTTGCCCATTGCTCCAGCAATGGAAAATACTCGATGAATTTTTTTAAATACCGCTGGTGTTGCTCAATTAATCGCGCGATAAAGGCAAATTTCCGGAAGGCTTCTACCGGAAGTAAGCTGTTCTCGATCCGGAGGGCTTCCAGTTCCATGTCAATGGACTCAAATCCATGGTTAGGCAACCTGTTTTCGCTTTCGAGGGAAGTGAGGTATTCCCTTGTACGGCCCAGGGATTCCCTGAGCAAAGCCTCATCCCTAAAAGGAATGAGTTCGTCTGCAAGGGCCCTGCCCGGACCTGTAACGCAGCGCGATTTCAGAAGCGCACAGACTTCCGGAAACTCGAGGTCCTCGAGCGTTTTTTTAGATACTTTATTCATAGGTTTTTAAAACAGTTCAAAGTTACGCATTGCTATTAATTCTGTCCCGTCTCTTCCCACATAACCTTTCTCATCATATCCTGTGGCTTTTAACGCTGCTTTTTGTATCTTTAAGAGGCTGTAATAAATCTTTTTATGTGCCCGGAGGAGAAGTATAATACAGACGCATGGATACGCATCAGAAGACTACCTTATCTGATAGCCATGGCTATGGAAGGAGCAGGCAGAAGTGGTATTGCCGGATCTGCCAGTGAACGACTGGCTATGACCCATGGTTTGGCCGAAGGGCGCATTACATTTCCGGACAATCCATTAATTCCCGCCATTGTCCCTGAAGCCGAAAATGAAAGCCAGCAATTAGCCGATACTTCTGCCAAACACGATGAGATTATGGATTGTCTGGACAGAATGGGAATCCGCGAACATTCTGGGTTATTAAACCATATTTTTAGGCTAATCCCTCTTGTTCTTTCAGACCTTAAGGCACATGAAAGCCCAAAGACCATTGAAGAATATAAAACCTGGACTCTGAATCTCGCCGAGCGCATCGCAAAAGCGGGTAAGGAAGGTACTGTTTGGGGGTTTGGTGGTGAGTGGTTTAGTAAAAGGGAACGGGATTTTTTTAAGAACCTCTATACGGCCATGACAGCCTGATTTTGTTGGAAGATTGAAAGAAACCTGACCATTATGAAGGTATCCATTGAGGGCGGCTGGAAACCGCTTTTAGCACCTGAATTCGATACTCCATATTTTAACAGTCTGGTTTCCTTCGTTCGGAAGGAGTATCAAGAGTACCAGTGCTATCCCAAAGGGAGCGATATATTTGCTGCCTTTGCCCATTGCCCACCAGACAAAGTCAGGGTTGTGATTTTAGGACAAGACCCCTATCACGGGCCCAATCAGGCAAACGGATTGTCATTTTCCGTGCGCAATGGGCTGCGGCATCCTCCTTCATTAGTCAATATTTTTCGGGAAATTCAGGCTGATACAGGGGCGGAGTATCCTGAAAGCGGAGATCTCACCCGCTGGGCAGAACAGGGCGTCCTAATGCTCAACGCCGTTTTAACCGTCCGTGCAGGATCTGCAGGAAGCCATCGCAACAAGGGATGGGAGACCTTTACCGATGCGGTGATCCGAAGGCTTTCGGAAACCCGGGAAGGTTTAATTTTTCTCCTCTGGGGAGGGTATGCCAAAAAGAAAATTCCGCTGATCGATCTCCATAAACACCATATCCTCACTTCGGGGCATCCTTCCCCTTTGAGCGCCAACAGGGGGTATTGGTTTGGCAACAGGCATTTTAGCAAGGTGAACGAGCTATTGTTGCTTAAAAACAGTCCTCCCATTAGCTGGTAAAACTTCTTAAGCCCTTCGAGAGAATGAACTTTAACGGGCCTTGTACATTTAAGGCATTTTTAAACGGTTTACGGGGGTTATGGTGTTGAGACCCTTACAACTCTTTGGGATTCCAAAGCGTATTCTCTACAGGTACATTATTCGATAAAAGATTTAATTCATTAAGTGTATCTATCACTGATTCAAGTTTTTCACTATTTAATTGTTCCTGGCTCCAGCGTGTAAGTGACAACCACTCCCGGATGTCGGCAAGGGTCTGCCCATAGTGATTGGAAAGGGTTCTGTCAATGCTGGGGATTTGCTTGAATTCGGAAGTGTATCCATTAATAATTTCCAGAACGTCCAGGAGAACGCCAGGTTCATCCCGGGCAAAATCCGATCTGGCCACAATTACAAAACAGGGCCAGGGGGTAGGGCATACTCCAACCCTTCGAAATACCCCCTGATCCACAAGGGGCTGGGTTGTAAATTTTTCCCACATAAAATAATCTGCCCGCGCTTCCCCCAGTGCCTGAACAGCTCCTTCCATGGTATTGATCACTTCAAATTGAAGCGTATCTTCAGGCCAGGCCATATTTTTGGCATGAACAAAAGCCATAAGATGACTGCCGCTTCCATACCTGCTGATTGCAGCTTTTTTGTTTACCAGTTGCGCCTGGGTCGTAATCGAACTTTGCGCATGTACGTGAACTCCCCAGAGTAGGGGGGTAGCGATATACTCCTGTGCGATGAGGGCCTCGAGCCCTTCCGATACCGCCCTGACGTACCCTTCAGTCAGCAAAATGGCTATATCTGCCTTTCCTGAATTCAATAGCTTCACCATCCTCCCTGTGCCCTCAGGGACATCGGTCCACTCCAGGTTTATACCGCGTTCCCGAAAGGCGCCTTCATCCATGGCCAGGTGCCAGGGTAAATTAAAGTGTTCCGGCACCCCTGCAATTTTTATTATTCTATTCATAACACTTAGGGAGGGTTTAGGCTGTTGTGGTTAGATTCCTCCACGTTGGTCGAATCATATGATCTACGGCTGATGCCGGGTCTGAACTAAAGGTGCCCGTAATTCGATTGGCCAGAATGCAGTTTACCGAGGCGGCTTTGTGACCCATAAGG
>NZ_JBAVZJ010000352.1:0-5029 GCF_049588695.1 Robiginitalea sp. | reverse complement strand
CCCATAGGCCTTATGAAATATGTTATGGCCCTTGAGGAAGGAAAAATTGTGGATCGACAGAGCAGCCTGGAGATGAAGCGGCTCCTCTACCTGACGGACCGCAGGATTCGATATGCCTACTCCCATAAACTGGACAGCGCCGCAGTCTATTTTAAATCCGGGAGTTTCTACAGCTGTGATCGCAAAAAAAATCCAAACTGCGGGGACTATCAGGGCAACGTGTATAATTACATGAATTCGGTAGCCATCATTGAGCATCCGGACGGAAGTCGCTATGCGGTTTGTCTAATGTCTAATGTGCTCAATAAGAATTCAGCTAACGACCATCTGGCCCTGGCCGACAAGGTGGATGATCTGGTTCGTGGAAATTAAGCCGGCGGTAATCCCCAGTTTTGAATCATTTGCCCCGCCTGCTTTCGGACGGTTTCAAAAGGACTTTGTAGCAGGGGCTCAATAAGTGGCAGGTACTCGTGATCTCCCAATTGTTCGATAAGATAGAGTACGGCGTGCTTAATCTTTACATCGTGACGGCTAAGCAAACTTCTAAAACACTCCCGTTCACTTATGGACGGGAGTTTTAGTTTCGCCACCATATCCTCAGAATACGCGACCCCCTGACCCAGGCTGTCAATAATTGGCACCAATACATGCCGTAGCCGGGCCTCCAGAATGCTGTCAATGAACTCAATGGCGTTCGCCCGTTGCTGGTCGTCACCCTTTAAGGCGAGCTCCAGAACGGGTTCCACATCCTGCTCGTAATAGTGGATTCCCAGCAGGTTGAAGATTCGCTCCAGGTGTGCATCCACCCGATGTTTTAAGATGGTGATCAACCCCTCACGTGCCATGCGGATTTTCGTGGATTGCTCCGTTTTTGGATCCCTTTCATGTTCGGAAACCTGTGTATGCAAAAAGGACAGGAGTTTCTGATACATCTGGCATTCCTGCAGGATCTTTTCGGCAATGAGGTCACTCTCAATTTTAAATTCGGGAGTGTCATTTTTCATCATTTTCAGAACCTGAATGGCTTTGACCGAAACAGCATATTCTGCGGAGTCCACAAATCCAATGAGGGTGCTGACAGCTTCTGATGTGCCAATGGCCTTTAGTACATTCGGCACGAACAGGGCGTCGTTGGGGTGTATTTCGTGGTTTTCTACCATCCGTTTAAGAATCGGGATAATGGGCGGGCCATATCCCTGAAGACAAGCCATGGCATCTTTGCGCAAATTCTTGCCGTGTAATTGGGCAACGACCTTGGGGATAAAGCGTTCGTCCCCTATCTGTGAAATACTGTCGAAGGCCGCACTTAAAACCTCGGGGTCTGAATCTTCCAGGAATCCGTAAACAATCTTATATCGGGACTCCAGGCGGGTATGCCCGATGGCCTCTATAGCCGCGATCACATCAAATTTACTTTTCTCATCCCATGGAGGTTGCCCCGAATGCTCCAACAGTGTGTCCACCCGGCTTTCGAGCTGGAGAATATCCTTCAGATGTGCATCCGTATGGACTTCCTGTGCCACAGCAAGCAGGGTAAGGGCACGGATATTGGCGTGATTGCTGTGTTTCTCAAAATCAATTATTTCCTCCCGGTGCAGGTCGTGGTCTTTATGGATCAAATACCGAAGGACATCTATCACGACCTCATCGGAAGGGTCATTGAGCATCTCCTTCATTTCAGGTCTCAAATCCGCAGAATTGAGGTAATACAAGTTCTTGACACTCAGGCTCCGAATAGGGCTGGACGGGTGACGAAGCAGGCCCCGGAGTGCCTCAAAATAATGCTCCTCCGGACTGCGCAATATTTCCTCCAGCATATACAGGATCTGGGATTCCTTTCCAGTGGTCAAAACCCGGTTTATCGTTCCGTAGACCGATTCGTTATGGACATCCAGGTGGTGTTTCTCGTGCTTTTGTACCCTGGGGTGCTCCTTAACGAGTAGCCGGCGGAAAGACTCCTGATACGCCTTGAAAATTCGGGTAAGCAGGAAAACCCAGATGCCGATAAGGCCGATATTTATATAGCTGATATAGATACTGGGAACACCCATCCCGTTGATGAGGAATATCAGGATAGCTCCCGCCAACCCGGTGGCAATACTATCCACGACAATGTCAATAAAAGGTTTTGCGTGTTTGCGAACCTCTATGGGCACAGGGATTACCACGAGTTCTGAGGCCGCTTTATTCAATGACTGTTTCAGGCTGCCTTCCACTATTTTAATCGCAACCACAACCCATAATTCAGGAATAAGGAGCAGTAATACAGAGCCCAGCAAGATGCCGACGGGCATGAATATAAGCGCATTTCCAATTCCAAAATATTTGAGTATCCGTTTGGAAAAGAATAATTGGATGAGTAGGGATACTACACTAAGGGTCGAAAACCAGAATCCAAAAAACGACGTTAATTCTTCGGTATTTGTGATTTTTTCAGCTGCGAAATGGCTGTACTGGTAATCCACCATTTTGGCGACTATTACACTTATTCCCACCGTCAGGGTGATAAGCCATAAGAGGCGGTTGTGCCGGATAAGTGTAAAGGGGCTTTTCTTAGCTTTTTCCTTTATCGGTTTCTCCACCTTATTCTGATCCACATACCGTTTCCAGAGATACGAACTGATGGGAATACAAACCAGTATCAGGGCTGCAGCGACAAGCAACAGGTTTTCCGAACTGATTACCCCGGACAGAAGGGAGGTCAGGTAACCCCCGAATATTCCTCCTGCAATGGCCCCGGAACCGATAAACCCAAATAATCGTTTCGCTTCGCGAACATTAAAAATCGAATTGGCGAGAATCCAGAACTGGGAGGTCGTGAGCAATCCGAATATGGCGACAAAGAGGTACGGGGCATAGAGCCATCCTGTATTAGAAGGTTTAAAATTGAGCAGGAAACAAAAAAGAGCAAACAGTAATGCACTCAAGATAAGAGTACCTGTAATCACCCTGTTCAGTGTAATGGCCCATAGGATTTTGTCGTAAAACAGGGAAAACAAAACCGCCAATACTGCGGTAAGCAGGTAGGCTGTAGGCAAGGCGTCGGAAGTGAGGGCCGAAAGGAAGATAGAATTAATTGTCGGCTTGACGATCAGCAAGGTTGTGATCAGCAAAAAAACGTAGGCCTGCAACAGGACCGCCTTGCGAATCTCTCCGGGTTTGATATCAAAAAGCCTTTGAAAGAGCGTAGTAATAGCGTACATAAAGGATTATCGGGATTTGAACGAATTCAGAGCTCGTTCTACAGGTCCAACCAGTCCCTGAGCAATCCGCTCACCCTCCGAGTCTTGAATAAGTGCCACTAAGATGTAACGCCTGTCTTCATCCCAAACCAGTACAGAATCTGCATGCCAGGACTGCCATGAGCCGGACTTCCGGTATATGGCAGCATCCGGAGCGAGTTTCAGGAGCGTATGTACAAACTTGTGCTTAATCCCGGGGTCCTTAAGGATGTCCAGCATATCTCTGGACCTGTCGTAGCTAATCAGCCTTCCAAAGGCTAACCGGTAATAGAACCGGCACACCTGGTAGGCATTGGCGGCATGACTCAAATTCTTTAAAGGTTCCCGGTTTGTTTTGCCGCTTTTGGAATATCGCTTGCCAACCCAGAGACCTCCGCCCTCCTCTTCCTGATAAAATTCATTTTTGGCATCCCGCATAACACTTTCGATTTTCTCATAACCAAGAAGATCGATGACGCGGGTGGTCGCCTGGTTGTCGGAATACCGGATCATTGCATGCATGTCGCGCTTTAGCGATTCAGTTTCCTCCAACTCCCTCTTGTGAATGGCATCCTCGGCCGCCAGCAATACCGCGATTTTGGGAAGGCTCGCAGCATACATCATTTCCCGTCCATTAATACTTGCAAAGGAGGGGGTTTCCCAGTCGCTTAAATCTACCAGGCCAATACACAACTTGCGATTCGAGATTAATTTACTCAGGTTTGGATCGGATTTTATTACCGCCTCAAGAGCTTTTTGCAGGTCGGAACTCCTGAAATCCCTAAGGGGCCTGAAAGATTCATCGGATATCTCTATGGGAAGTTCCGGGATCTGATCGTAGGTGTTTTCAATTCCCAAGGTTAAAGAATCATTCCTAACTTCGGATTTCCGGACGGAATGTGTCTTGTCCTTTGGGTTGCACCCCGGGCTTGATACCAGGATACCCATCACCATTAAAGCAAGATATTTATAACTCATAATCGAGAACAGTGCACATTTAATTGGCCTGCATGACACAAAGATAACTCAGGGCGATATTCAGGCAAACAAATACATGTGAATAACTTGGTTTTTCCAGGGGGTAATGGCATTCCTCTTGAAACCGGCCAGTAAAACTATGCCCGGTCCCCCATAACAATATCGCCGATATCGCCGAGGATGCTCCCCTCCCCTTTTTGCTTTCCACCTCCTTTTGGGGCAGCTGCCCAGACGCGCTCAGCCAGTCGACTAAAGGGCAGAGATTGAATATATACAACCCCCGGACCTTTCAGGGTTGCGAAGAAAAGCCCCTCTCCCCCAAAAAGCGAATTCGTCAAGCCCCCGATAAACTCTATATCGTAATCCACCGTCTGAGTAAACCCGACCAGGCAGCCTGTATCTACCCGAAGTATTTCCCCGGCAGCCAATTCTTTCCTCGCCATGGTACCCCCGGCGTGGATAAAAGCCATACCATCTCCTTCCAGCTTTTGCATGATAAAACCTTCACCCCCGAAAAACCCACGCCCGAGTTTCTTCGAAAATTCGATACCTACGTGCACCCCTTTGGCCGCACATAGAAATGCATCCTTTTGGCAGATAAATTTCCCCCCTTTTTCCGAAAGGTCCACCGGAAGGATTTTTCCGGGATAAGGCGATGCAAAACTCACTGAACGTTTACCATCCCCTGTATTGTAAAAGGCGGTGAGAAAAAGACTTTCCCCAGTCAGGATGCGCTTTCCGGCGGAGAATATCTTATCGAGTATACCACCCTGCTTTTCCCGGTGGGACCCGTCCCCGAAAATCGTTTCCATTTTTATGCGCTCCTCAGC
>NZ_JBAVZJ010000351.1:0-2346 GCF_049588695.1 Robiginitalea sp. | reverse complement strand
AGTCTCAAATATAATGAAAAAGAGCATCAGAATGGCTGCCACTGCATCTATTATCCCCAGCGGGGTATCGTTAAATTGAAGGGCCACAAGAATGGGCAGCGTAAACAGCAGAATTAAAATATTTTGATACCCTGAGATAAAAAACAGGTTGAACAAGGTCCATTTCCATTTTGGCTGAAACTCCTTTTTATCCCGTAATATTTGCCATCGATAGTCCTCTTTACCTTCCCAGAATTTGATGGTATACGCACCGTGGCGCGAAAAATTATAGGTCAGTCTGATTCCCCAAAGCGCCACAAGGGTCGTCATGAGTACCAATCGGGGTGAATAGCCTCCATAATCAGCAATAATCCACGCATAGACTATGGGAGTCAAACTCCATAATTTGTCTACCTGACTGCTGTTTCCTGTAATTTCACCAACAACAAAGCAGTACGTAATAACCCCGACATTAACATAGATCACAGACTTCAGAGCTACGACCTGGAAATCAGTCAAAGGCGTTCCAAAATAATAGGTGAGAATCGGTACAACGAGTAAGGTTGTGACTAATAGGGAGGCAATTTTCAGAACATTCATAAATTTGAAGGAGTATTTAGACTGGACGACGTGAGTAAAATTGTCCTGAAATTTAGTGATATTCTCGAATCAAATTATCAACTGATTAAAAAAATGGGCGAAGCCTAAGGGTTTAATAAAAGAAGTTCCCTTCGCCTTTCATTAAGACTGCCAAATGCCCAAGCCCTTATCTGGCCCCTGAGCGCTACACAGGTAAAAACTGATTTTATTATTGTTTTCATTTTATTTGTTTTTTACTTTGTTTGATTTAATTTCTTATCCCATGTTTTCTTTGCAATAGTGCGTTTAAAAGCGCGTATAGAAAACCTGAAGACAGCCCGAACATAAGCACCCCATTTACAGCTTCCAAGCCACCTAATAGTTTCCTTTCATTACTTAAAACGAAATCGCCATAACCCAGGGTAGTGAAATTAACGGTAGAATGATAGAATGCATCTTTGAACGCAGTAAATTCATCATAATACATAAATACTGCTGCCCATAGACTTATTTGTATTAGGCTCCCAATTAATAACACAAAAACCCCAAATACCAAAACGGTAGATATTGTTAAAAAGGTAGGTCGTAGTTCCTGTTTTGAATCTTGCCTAATAATGCCTTGCACCATAACAGATATAAATGCACATTGTATAATCATGCATATACCAATTACTATAGTTCCTGTTAATAGGTTATCAATCAACTTTTAAATCTTTTCGTTCTGTCTCTTTTAATTATCGAAAGGGAATATTTTCTTCCAATCGTTTTTCATGCTTACTACATGCCAGCCACCTTCTTGGGCCGCATTTAAGGATGCATTATCTTTTTCGGAATATGCAAACTCACGTACATCGTCGTCATGATTTACCAAAAGTTGAAAATTGGGTAGTGTGTTTGTTTGGCTATAGGTTAGTTGTCCGATGTCACCTCCACTACGTACATTTCCTCCAACAAAGATTGGGATACGACCAATTCGCTGCTCAATTGTCGCAGGTTTAGTTGCTTTATCGTTCATAAAAATGTTCTTTGTCCCCTTTACAATCTGCCATTCACCATCAACTTGTTCAAAAGTATTCATGGCAAAAGTGCCGATTACGTTTTCGGGTACAATGCCATAAACATCGTCTGCAAAAACCCTCATAAAACTATTGCCTCCACCGGAGCAGATATAGGTTTTAAATTCATTTTTGCGTAAATATTGTAACAATTCCAGCATAGGCTGATAAACAGTCTCCGTATACTTCTTTCCGTACTTTGGATGAGAAGAAGCGTTGAGAAATGCGGTAACATCTGCACTAAATTCTGTCAAGGTCATACCTGCATGCGTAACCGTAATAAGTTTCATTAACTCTTTGCCATGATTATTTAGCAAATCATTCACCAGATATTCATTATCACCTTCAAGAACCGATTTAAAGGGTTGCGTATCCTTCCACTCGGGATGGTCAACTGCCATTTTTTTAACTTGGTATGCCGCAAACTCAAGCTGTGCAACGGGTTGTTCACACCATAATGTGCCATCATTATCAAATGTTGCAATCCTTTCCTCAGGACTCACATATTGGGTACCCCCTTCTTTACTAACACTATTTACAAATTCGATAATAGCAGTTTTTGTAGCTCCTTCATTCCAAGAAGGTAGCGGGTCTGAAATCTCGCTATTTTCTACGGATTCTGTTTTAACAGTAGCTTCATTACATCCCGACAACAAAAGGGTGGTAAGCGTTAAGAATGTAATTAATTTTTTCATGATTTTTTAGTCTTAATATAATCGTCATTGCGAGCGAA
>NZ_JBAVZJ010000350.1:0-1792 GCF_049588695.1 Robiginitalea sp. | reverse complement strand
ATACTGGATTGCGGAAATAACGACCAGAATTAACAGTACCGGATAAATCAAAAAAACATCTGCCCGGATCACCGGGTCAGATTCCGGCAGGGTCGCTTCCCATCTGGGGATCAGGATAAACTCATAGATCAGATATGCCAGGATCGCCACAAGGGTTACCCATTGAATTTTGGTCATTTTCATCTTCGATAGAGGTTTAAAGAGAACCGGTATTTTGCAAACACCCGCTCCAGTGTAAGTAAATGTAATAAGTTTCAGGAATATATACGAACCCCACTACGCAAGATCCCTGAGGCGGGCCTGCATTTTCTGATCAAAACTCAGGAACATCAAAAAGTATAATGGCATCCCAAGAAAGAAAAAAACCAGGGGGCTTCTATAGGACCGGGCCCCTCCGACAACTTTGTAAAAACGAGTTTGTTGCCTGAGGGTATCGATGATAAGGGAAATCAGCGTGCCAAAAATCAAAAGCAATCCCGTGGACACCATCCAGTGGGTATCTAAAAAGAAAGAAATGATGATAGCACTTACAAAAGTGAGGTAACAAAAGAAAACCCTGCGCGAAGACCGCTTAAACGCCATATAGTGCTTTTGGGCCTTATCAAATGCATGGGAATCAGAATCCTTGTTGCGTGGGTTCGATTTGTGGTCTATACCACGGCTGCGCAGGATTTGAAGGATTTTGGCTTTTATATCCTGTGAAGCCTCTGACCATGAATTGGTTTTGAGCAGGTCCAGCAATTCTTCATTACCAAGCGTATGAAGAGAAACTGTTTGAAGCGATTTCATGGCGTGTTCCTGGGGTTGGTTCAATTTGGTTTTGGCGGGCTAAAAGCTGGTTTTCAGCTCCTTAATCCCACCAATCCAGATGTAAAATACACAAAGGCGCGATGAAGTGGCTTTGTGAGAGGATAAAAAACCAAAAACCACGATCTACGGCCTAAAATTCCAAAATTCGTGTTATTCGTCGAAGATACGTAATATCAGCTAGTTATGGTGATATTCCCAATCCCCGTGGAACACCCTTATTTAGAGTCCTCAGTAGGCAGTGACAATTGGAAGGAGGCGCTATTGCGCCGTTCAAGGTTCAAGGTTTAAAGTTCAAAACCATCAAAGTGGAGAACTGCTTGCTGCGATTGCACACGGCAACTGCATACTGCCACTGGTTACGGCCAACTTGAACCTTGAACCCCTTCCGAAGTACGCAGTTTACCGTCACAGTATGCAGTATTCCTGAACTCAAGACAACGCAATCAGGTCTTTTTTTTCTGCGAACTGCCACTGCCCAGCGCCAACTCTCTTGCCTACTGCTACTGCCACCTTTTTTAACCTTGAACCGTGGACCGTGCCATTACAATAAATCCCGATTTAAGTATACCCTTGAAGATTGGGAAACTGGGCGGAATCCGGTGAATCAATGTTTAAGCTCAGCAATGAGGATGGTCTTTAGTTCTGCCAAATCAGACGGCTTTGGTGCATTGTAATTTCTGTAATCCGAGGTGTTATCGATAATCAAATACCGGGGATACCCTTGCCGGATTGAAGAGTCTCTCATGTTTAAATAGGACCACAATCTTTCTTCAAATGCGCGATCCATCATATAATGCCAACCGGTAAGGTTGTATTGCTGTATGGCATTTTTCCAAAGCTGGAGGGTATTCGGATGACGCGTTTGGTGCGAGATATAAAGGTATTCGATATCTTTTTGACCCTTCATGGACTCCTTTAGTCCCGGAAGATGTTTGAATTCTTTAATGCAGGGTGGGCAGGAACTAAACCAAAGGTCCACATA
>NZ_JBAVZJ010000349.1:0-3533 GCF_049588695.1 Robiginitalea sp. | reverse complement strand
TACCCGCCATCCTTTTATGTTATATGCTTCCCGCCATTCTGGCCAGTCTTGGAATCGTTTCAGATGAGCACTCCAATCTATATTTTATGGCCAGTAGGTATTTATTGCCGGCAGCCCTGGTTTTAATGACCCTCAGCATAGACCTGAAAGCTATTGCCAGACTGGGATCAAAGGCGCTTATTATGTTCCTCACCGGTAGCGTGGGTATTATAATCGGGGGGCCCATAGCCATTTTGATCGTTTCTGTGATTTCACCGGAAACCCTTGGCGGACATGATTTTGATGCGATTTGGCGGGGATTATCGACCATTGCAGGAAGCTGGATTGGGGGCGGTGCAAACCAGGCTGCGATGTTTGAGATCTTTAAATTCAATCCCGACCGCTATGGCGAGATGATATTGGTAGATGTGGTTTGTGCTAATATCTGGATGGCTATTCTTTTACTTGGTGTGGGGAGGAACAAACAAATTGACCGCTGGTTAAAGGCGGACGCCTCTTCCATTGAAGCTTTAAAAAAGAAGGTTACTGAGTTCTCTGAACGCATTACCCGCGTCCCTACCCTAAGGGATTACCTTCTGATGACGGCCCTGGCCTTCACCGCGGTTGGACTGGCCCATTTTCTGGGGGATGAGATCAGTGGCTTCCTCTCCAACTCCTATGAAGCTGTTCGGAACCCCCAAAGCTTTCTGTCCTTTCTCGGGGGTAAATTCTTCTGGATGGTTGTCATAGCTACTCTTGCCGGTATAGGTATGTCTTTTACACGTGCCAAAAACCTGGAAGGTGCGGGAGCCAGTAAACTGGGTGGGGTCTTTATTTATATTCTGGTTGCCACTATAGGAATGAAGATGGACTTAAGCCGAATCCTGGAAAACCCGGGACTCATATTGCTCGGATTAATCTGGATCTCCATCCATGCCGGATTGCTCATCTTGGTGGCTAAACTGATCCGCGCGCCTTTCTTCTTTCTCGCGGTTGGCAGTCAGGCAAACGTAGGCGGAGCTGCTTCAGCTCCTGTGGTTGCCGCGGAATTTCATTCCTCATTGAGTTCTGTAGGTGTCCTCCTGGCCGTTTTGGGTTATGTGGTGGGAACTGGTGGGGCGCTGCTCTGTGCTTACCTGATGGAAGTGGTTTCAAGTCTATAAATGCCTGCTGGATGTTTTGAAAAAAAATGGCATATTTGCCCCTTATTTGACACCCATGAAAAGCTTTGTTTACATCCTGGCCTTCCTGCTGATCTTGATCTCCTGCAATACAGAAGATGAAAGTCTTAAAATGGTCGTAGGGGGGAATATAAAAGGGTTGAAAAAGGGCACTTTATTTCTGCAGGGGATTCCCGATTCCACACTGGTCAACCTGGACTCCGTGGAAATCCGGGGGGATGGCAATTTTGAATTGACTACCGAAGTTCCCGAGCCTGATGTTTTTTACCTCTATCTCGATAATGCTGACAACAATAGCCTGAACGACCGGATTGCTTTTTTTGGAGAAGCCGGGACCTATAAGATCACTTCGCGTTGGGATGCTTTTGAGTCCAATGCCACTGTCGATGGGACAGAGATCCAAAAAAAATACGAGGAGTTTAAAGAGAATATGTCTCGTTTCAACCTCAGGCAATTGGAATTATCCAGGGCCCTGAGAACATCCCAAATCGCCCGGGACTCCACAGCCGCGGATTCCATTGAACTGGCCCTTGACCAAAGCCTGAAAAGAAAATACCTCTACACCCTTAATTTTGCCCATACCCACAAAAGTTCTGAACTGGCGCCATACGTTGCCTGGGCAGAGATAGCGGATGCCAACCCAAAACTTTTGGATTCGCTCTACAGGACGTTACCTGCAGATGTAGCGGACTCCAAATATGGTAAAAAACTTAAGGAAGTGCTGGAGGGTCAACAATAGGGGTTTATCCCATTTTGTTCAGACGTGTCACCAGTTCGGTTGCTTCTTTCTGCAGAGAAGCCCGTACCTGCTTCAAATGCTTCTTGCGATCTGCCACATCTTTTTGATTCACCTCGGCGATAAGGGTGTCGAAGGTTTCTATAGCTTTATCAATGATTGCAGAACCCTCTTTTGAGCCTTCTGTTTGATTGCTATTTTCGATAATATACACGGCCTCAATAATATCGCCCAGTACATAGTTAATGTCCTTTTTCAGGTCTCTTATGCTTGCCATAATAGCTGCTTATTTGCCGTAAAAATACAACATCCGTGTAAGACTATGTGATACAACTTATAAAGAAACTTTGAGAAAACGAGATTCTGAGGTATTCACCATAACTTCTGCAGCCGCAGCTGGAAGAAGAAGGGTTTCGCCTTTTTTAATCTGGCTTTTCCGAGAATTCAAAACTACCTCGGCCGATCCATCCACACAGACCAGGACCGTAAAAGATTCGTCATGGGACAGGGAAAGCCTCGTTTGGGTGTCTAATTCCAAAAATGAGGTATTGAAATAAGGGCTGGTGACCATTTGGTTTTCCTGGTTTTTCTGCTTCCCATACGAGATTTTGAAGTCATCCCTCTTTTTAAAGTCCATCGCATCCAGGGCGAGTTCAGTATGGAGCTCTCTGAGGTTTCCCCTGGCATCTCGTCGGTCGAAATCGTAGACCCTATAGGTGACATCCGAGCTCTGCTGAATCTCTGCCAGTAAGATCCCGGCCCCGATGGCGTGAATCTTTCCGCTGTTTATAAAAAATCCGTCCCCAGCGGCAACAGGTTCATAATGCAGGTACTGAGGCAGTGATTTCTCTTCCATAGCCTGCTGATACTCCTCCTTGCTCATATCCCGTTTAAACCCGATGATCAATTCGGCTCCCGGATCGGCATCCATCACATACCACATCTCCGTCTTACCAAAAGAGTTATGACGTGCCCTGGCGAGTTCATCCCCGGGATGCAATTGAATAGAGAGGTCCTTTTGCGCATCGATAAACTTGATTAAAATCGGAAACTCCCTGCCAAATTTTTCGATGACGGGTTTGCCGAGTAACTCTATGGGATACGCCTCTATAAGTTCAGTTAGGGATTTCCCTTTGTAGGGTCCATTGTCGATCAGGGATACATCTCCCTCTACCCCGGAAAGCTCCCAGCTTTCACCGATACCTGTACCTTCGAAGTTTTTTTCGAGAACATCGCGCAGTTTATGCCCTCCCCACAAGCGCTCCTTGAGGATAGGTTTAAACCTGAGGGGGTATAGTTCCATCTTCTTGAATTCCTTTTATAGCCTTCAATGCATTCCGCACATGCCCAGAAGCCTGTAAGGCTTCGAAGGCCAGCACTACCCTTCCGCCTTTGTCGACCACGAAGGTTTCCCGTCCGGGAAGCAAACTCATAAAACGGTTGGCAACTTTAAACTTTCGTCGAACCGTTTTGTCGCTGTCGCTTAATAAAACGAAGGGCAATTGGTGCTTTTTGGAGAAATTTCTATGAGATTTTTCAGAATCCGAACTTATTCCAACAACCAGTGCACCGGCATCGCTAAAATCCTCAAAATTGTCCCGAAAGGAACAGACTTCAGCGGTACACCCGGGGGTAAA
>NZ_JBAVZJ010000348.1:0-2726 GCF_049588695.1 Robiginitalea sp. | reverse complement strand
GAACTATGATGAGATCTTTCTTTTGCACTCCTTGTTTCATTCTCAATTAGCCTTTCAACCGTGGTAAAGATAGGTTGGAATTGTTGTCCCCTGCTTTCCGGGCAAGGATAAAAAAGAGGCTGAAAAGTATAGCGATATCCGAAAAAAGGGTGGTGTAGAAACTGTAGACAACTAAAATTCCAAAGAGAAAAAGGGTTACTACACCTCTTTTCAGGCTCAAAAACCTGGTAATGACCCAAAGGTAAGATATAACAACTGTGAGGCCCAAGAGGCCCAGATCAAAATACGTCCATAGCAACTGACTGAAATGTGGTGCTTTTGTAAATTTTCCACTCCGAATATCGAAGTATGAATATGGCCCATCACCAATCCATTTTACAGGTAATCGCTGGGCAGCCACCAAAACTATTTGGAATCTCTTCGCAGTTCTTTCTTTATAAAACTTTTCAGCTCTCTCAATAGATAACTGCTCCTCGATTGGCCCGCCCAACCTCTTTTGAATGATTGGTTTGTCCTTTAGGGAAAGGCCGGCAATTCCAATGGTTAGTATTAGAATAAGAACTCCTAGTCTGAAGACCGACCGTTCTCCATATTTATGGTATATCGGCAGGATTACAGTTGTAGCAACAAGGACTACGGCAATGAGTTTTGAAATATTTGATTCTGTAAGGAATATTGAGATCAAAAGATATACTAAAGCAATACGGGGCTTAAATACGATATGGGCAATCCTTCTGCGCTGATACAGAATAGTCGCAATTAATAAGAGTAAAAACACCCCAAGTGAATGGTCCGATTTAATGAAAAAGGAACCAAACATAAAATCAACGGATTCGATTGTTTGTCCACTTTTATTAAACCTAATCAAAAAATCATACAGGTTTTGCTGAATCAGGAGTATTGGCAGCTGTATCAATCCGATATAGAAGAAAAACCTGAAAACCTTCTCAAATGTCAAAAACTGCTCCTTAAAATTTATATACGTAAATAGATAGACACTTAAAGGGAGGAAAGGGAAAATAAAATAAACCAAAGTAGAAACAACATCTGACTTATTGAGTGTAGCCGACAATACTATTGTAAGAACATACAAAAGTGCTATAATGACAACCTTGTTAAAGACAATTCTGGCTTTTAAGAATGTATAGATGAAGTAGACTGATAGAAGGCAAACCATCAAGAAAAAAGTCATTATGGTATTGGATATACCAAAAAGGAATTGACTTAGCCCGCCGATCATAAAGACCACAATGGACAGCAGGTAAAAGCTTAACTGATAAACTAATCGAAATGTTTTCAAAGTCTAATCTTGTCTCTTTAAAAAGCAATCGGGATCTGCGGTCTTATTACAATTCCCCTTTATTATTCTCCCCCCTGTTGCTTTCAGGATTATATTAGATTTCCCGTCAACCGGCATTAAAACTTTTCGAATCTTTTACCGCTTTCAGGATAATTGGAAACTTCCATAGATGCCTGAAACGCCAGAGCATTGCCAGGCCCAAAGCCCAAAGATAGATATACTTGTTGACCAAGTATTCAAACGGGCGGTTTACAAAATTTTGTTCGAACACAATACTATTTCTGGCGGAATAATAGATGGCATTCCTGCTTTCAGTCTTAAAAAACCTTGAACTAATCCGCTTTCTGGAGGCTGATTTATCGAGGTGAAAAGAGACTTCCAAATCATGGATCACACTATCCAAAAGCAGGATGATGGCCCCGCCGGCCTGAGTAATCCGATACGAGAAGTCATGATCATCTCCGTATAAGAAGAATTCCTCTCTGGGATAACCAATTTCTCGAAGCAATTCCTTATGAAAAAACATCCCGCCATAGGGTGCGACCAGGACCTGACCCATTCGTATTCCACCATCTGAAGTCTGTTCCTCAAGCTCATACCCCAGAGCCTTTTGGAGCTTTTGCTTCCAATGGAATCCCAGAAAAGAATTGTACGGACCGATTACAGCCTGCGGGTCTCCCTGCAAAACAGCACTGCGATAACGGGACCTGTCCGGTCGGTAAGAAAGCAAACAAAAAGGCTTCCCCGGATACCTTGGAGCAAGCTTTGTATACTCCTCCTGAAGGATATGAAGGGCATCCGAAGCGGGCAGGTTATCATCATCCAGCAGCCATATATAGTCAACCGAATGTTTTTCAACCTCGACCATTCCATCCTTGAACCCTTTTGCAGAACCCGAATTGAATCCCATATCCAACAACTCAATCTTGTCCGAGCCCTCGGCCCGGGACTTGAGCAATTTCATGGCCTCCGACGTTATGCCGTTACAAACCACGACAACTGTGAAAATATCCTGAAGGCATTCCAGTTCGTCTAGGACCGGCCCCAGCAAGTGCACTCGGTCGCCATAGGTCAAGGTAACTACCCCTGTTCTTTTCATCTAATCCTGAATTCTGTCATACCCAAGTGCTTTAAAGGAAGGAAGGTGTCTCCTCTCTTCGTAAAATTCAACAAGTTTGGGGTCCTTTAAAAAGGCATATCGGCGCGAAGGGTCTACCATTTTCGCAACCCTGCCGGCCATTCCTGTGGGATCGTCTAATTCGAGAAAATCCAACACCTTTTGGAGAACTGGTATTGGTGTTTCCAAAAAGTCCTCGTACGAAATCTCACAATAGCGTTGAAACTGATCCCGGGCCTTGCAGGCTCTAGTAGTATAAAAATCCCACAAGTTAACCCCATAATCGAGGTCGTCCACCAACAGGGAATG
>NZ_JBAVZJ010000347.1:0-4013 GCF_049588695.1 Robiginitalea sp. | reverse complement strand
ACCCCGGAAAAAATACTCCCGATCAGAAAACTATAGGTCTTCCGCAGGCTTTCTGAGGAGAAGATAAAGATGTGCTTGGCATCGCTGAATCCATGGATGGCTAAAAGGCCAACAATAATAATCATGTAGCCCGCCGCCCCGTAGATAGCATCCTTTTTCAGGGCTGTGCGCCTGAAGACCATTACCCAGGTAAAAATTGCGGTCAGCAGCACGCCCACACCTGTGAGAAACTGGGGTTTGCTCAACCAGTATTTACTGTTATCCGAACCCAGGTAGGAGTAGACCACTGCGGTGGTCATCAGTACCACAAAAACAAGGACACTGTGCACCACCCACCGTTCCACTTTCCAGGCAAAGGTGCTTTTGTCACTGAGTTGGCGGAAGGAGTCCCCGGCAGTTTCCGCCAGCCCCCCGCAGCCACAAACCCAGGAACAATACCATCGTTTTCCGTAGAAATAAGTAAGTAAAGGGGTGATGACCAGGATGGAGAGCACCCCGAAGATGAGCATCCCCAGGCCGATATCCCCGGAATCGATAAAAGCATTGACCCGATACCGCTCGAAGTTGTAATAATTCAGGGGCCAGATATTTTTCAGGTCGTAATAGGGAAGGTCCCCATTGAGTCGCGCCATAATCTCGGGAATGATAAAGGCGAAAGCCGTTTGGAAAAACATAACACTGAGGGTTCTGAGTCGCTGGTACCGGTTGTGGCGGTACTTCCAGAGAAACTTTATCCCAAAGGCCAGAATAGCCAGGGTATAGAGGGTACCATATACAAACCACTGACTGGCGGGATTACCACTTAGTGCACGGCTCAACGGGTCGAAAAGAGAAATCAACCCCCGGTTGGGACCTCCTTTGACCAGGCCGAGGTACTCCGGATAGAAATATAAAACAATATAGAACCCGGTGAGTACAATCCCCAGAGCCCAGGCCCACAGGCCCCGCCCGGAAATCGATTTAAACTGTACCCCGTGGTTTTTGATCCCCTTGGGTTCCCCTTTGTAGGAAGCCCAACTGAATCCGATGACCCCCAATAGTATACCGGTGAGGGAGGCTGCCAACCAGAAACCCTGGTTTGGAAAATCGAAACCAAATGTGGCAAGCAGGAGGATACAAAAACTCGAAAGCCCCAGGAAAACAGATAGTTTTTGACTGTTTTTCAGGCTTTTGGGAGGCCCGCCGGCCAGCGACATGGATTCCAGGGTTGTCATAAAATATGCTCGGTTTTAGAGGTAAATGCCCGAAGGATGTCGCCCTCGTAGCGGCGGTATTGTTCCGGGTCAAAATTCGCTTCCCCAAGACTTTCAACAGCTTGATCTATGGTGATCCCCCGGGTAAGCCACCGGTCTATCACCTCGTGCCGCAATCGGATCCCAAAGGTGTTGATCCCCAAAAGTTTCCGGGTTGTCCCGTCGTAGGCAAGGGTCAGGCATAGAAGTTCTTTGGGGTGTCTCCAGTGAAAATGTAGCTCCTCCGGATCCCGGCCCCGGGCGGCGGAGACCCACCCATAGGTCTGGTATTCGATATCAAAGAATTTGGCGGAATTAAACCAGTGACCTGGTTTGTATTCCATTTCCTGCCCGCAAATAGTCCTCGCCAATGTTTCACCCATCATTCGCCCGGTATACCAAACAGCTTCCACCACCCTTCGTTTCCCGATAGGGCTACGCTGCTGGGCACAATCTCCAATAGCGTAAATATCAGGGATGTTGGTTCTTAAATACCGGTCTACGAGCACCCCTTTGTCCGTTTCTATAGCTGAATCTTTGAGAAAACCAATATTGGGGGTAACCCCGGCTGTGAGTCCGACCAGATCGCATTCTATTTGTTCGCCCTGGTCGGTGATGACGGCCCGGGCCTTTCCTGAGTTGTCCGAAAGGATTTCCTTCAGGTTGGTGGATAGTCGAAGGTCTACGTGATGCTGCCTAATATGCTCATTAATCATGGCCGATTCGCCTTCGGGGAGTACCCCGTTCCAGAAACTCGATTCCCGGACCAGGAAGGTCACTGGAATATCACGGCTGCGAAGCATTTCCGCCAATTCAATCCCAATAAGGCCACCGCCTGCAATGACCGCACGACGGCAGTGTTTTCGATCCGGGGCATGTTCCTCCAGGGCCTCCAGGTCCTGAAGGGAATACAACCCCTGAACCCCTTTGAGGTCCTGTCCGGGCCACCCAAACTTATTGGGTCGGGATCCCGAGGCGATGATTAGCTTGTCGTAGTCCAGGGACCCGCCACCTTCCAGAACAAGTGATTTTGAAGCCGGCACTACAGCCGTCACTTTTGCCCTTTTGAGCTCAATCCGGTTCTTTTTCCAGAAAGAATCCTCATAGGGCTTGGTGTGTTCGTATTTCATATGCCCCATGTAGATATACATCAGGGCGGTACGCGAGAAAAAGTGGTCGCTTTCAGAGGAAACCACTGTTATTGTATAATCCGAGCCTTTGCGAATATGGCGGGCAGCCGTAATTCCTGAAATTCCATTCCCTATAATTACAATATGCATGCCCGGGGCTTTCTCGTTTTTTTATCAGTCGCAATGAAGTTACAAACTTAACAGTTGCGGTGTGCAATCTTTGATTAATATGTACCTTTAATTCAGGATGAAACAATTGTTATGAGGCAATACGCCCTCCTTTTTTTGCTCTGCTTTTACGCCTGTACGACCCCACCCCTTGAAAAGATCAACGGGGTGAGCTTTGTGGCATCGCGGGACCCTGCGGACTTAGAGCACGTAGAAGCCCTTCGGGCGCTTCATGCCGGATATGCAGCTGTTATGCCATTTGGTTTTATCCGGGAGATGGGAAGTCCTGAGATCATTTTTGATACCGAGCGCCAATGGTTCGGGGAGACCCGACAGGGTGCCCGGCAGTATATTGACCTGCTCCATAAGAACGGAATCCGGGTGATGCTCAAACCACAGCTTTGGATATGGCGGGGAATCTTCACGGGCGATTTGGAGATGGACTCCGAGCAGGACTGGAAGCGTCTGGAATGGCAGTATGCTGATTTTATCCTGACCTATGCAGAACTGGCAGAGGAAAAAGGGGTAGGCCTGTTCTGTATTGGGACGGAGCTCGAAGCCTTTGTAAAGCACAGGCCTGCGTATTGGAAGTGGCTGATCCGCAATATCCGGCAAAGGTATTCCGGAAAGCTCACCTATGCGGCGAACTGGGATGAATACAAAAGAATTTCCTTTTGGGAGGACCTGGACCTGATCGGGATTGATGCGTATTTTCCACTCTCTGAATCCCGTAATCCGGGGGTAGCCGAATTGCGTGAGGGTTGGGGGCGATGGAAAGATGAAATTCAGGGAATTCAGAAAGCGGTCGGCCGACCGGTCCTCTTTACCGAGTTCGGGTACCGCAGTATGGATTATACCGCCAAGAAACCCTGGCTGGTCGATCGAAATGAAGAAGCGGTAAACCTGGAAGCACAGGCCAATGCCAAAGAAGCCCTTTTCGAAGAATTTTGGTCAGAGGAATGGTTTGCCGGGGGGTTTGTATGGAAATGGTTTATCCATCATTCCCGAGCCGGGGGACCCGGGGACAACCGATTTACGCCCCAGAATAAACCCGCGGAAGGGGTTATACGCGATTACTTCCGGAAACACTGATTCAGCCCGGGCCCTGAACATGGTTTTTATAATAGCGGTACAGGGCTTCGGGGGAAGCTCCAAAGAATTTTTTCAAATGTACCACGGCGTAGTGAAACTGAAGGCGATACGTGCCCATCTGCTGATACCGGCGCGAGGAGGTTACAATCTCCGGGGTAAGGACCGTAAAGGTATATTGGCGGTAGAGCCGTCCAATGAATTCATTGTCCTCGTAGATCCGGTAGCGCTCATCAAATCCCCCGAGATCCTCAAACCAGTTGCGGGGTAGAAAAAGGGATTGATCTCCACCCCGGCACAGGGGTATGTTCAGTCGGGTGCACCATCCAAAGGCGTTCAGGGTGGGATTGGAAGGTTCAAATCGAAGTCTGAAACAGCCGGCTGTTTCCTTTTT
>NZ_JBAVZJ010000346.1:0-6120 GCF_049588695.1 Robiginitalea sp. | reverse complement strand
ATTCAGACAGGTCTGGCCCAGGATAAAGAGCGCCTCCGACTATCGACCAGCTATACCAAGGTAATGGAGGGGCCCGTGTATTTGGATTTTCAAACTTCCGCACGGATCGATAAGACCAACGTCACGGTCCCGGATGCTGAACTTGAGATATACTATGAAGTAGATGGGGAGGAATTCCCTTTGGGAACCACCACTACAGGCCCTACGGGTAAAGCCCAGTTTACCCTCAAGGGAATAGAGGCCATTCAACCGGATTCGACAGGGCTCTACATTGTGGGTGCAGCATTCGACGGCAATGAAACCTTCAGGAAAGCCAGTAGCAGTGTGGAGTTCAGGGATGCCGTTCTCAGCGCTAAACTCATTCAAAAAGACAGCCTGAATTACATTGAAGCGACCTTAAAGGATAAAGTGCTGGACAGCACTATTGCAGATGCCCTGATCAAAGTACAGGTGGAACGGATGTTCTCGCCCCTGGTGGTCAGTGAAGAATTCCTGATGACGGATGAATCCGGGAGCATCAATGTTGAAATCCCCGGGGATATTCCCGGGAAGGACGGAAATCTGGCCATGGAAGTGGTTATCGAAGAAAACGATGATTACGGTACCGTGAAAGCACAACTGGATGCTCCAGTAGGCACTCCAATAGTTCATACGAGTACCTACGACCAGCGCACCCTGTGGGGGCGCAGCAGTCGTACGCCGTTGTTCATCCTGTTTTTTACGGGGCTCCTCGTATTTGGTTCGTGGGGACTTATCTTTTATTTACTTTTTAATCTATATAAAATCGCTAAAAATTGACTTATGAAAACAATTAAAATCCTTTTGCCTTTAGCCTTCCTGGCTTTGGCCTTTTATGCCTTTACCACGCCTGATCAGGATGAATGGGTGGTACCCGAGAAGTATGTGAATATGAAAAACCCAACAGATCCGACAGCGGATTTGAACATAGGAAAAGCGCTTTATTCAAAACATTGTCAGTCCTGCCACGGAAAAGAAGGCTATGGAGACGGTAAGAAAGCCGCTGGCCTGAAAGGAGACCTGGGGGATTTTTCTTCTGAAGAATATCATGCCCAGACAGACGGGGAACTGTTTTACAAAACTTCCTTTGGTTTTGGTGACATGCCGGAATACACCAAAAAATTGCCGGATGACGAAGACCGCTGGCTGATAGTAAACTATATGAGGACGTTGAAGCAATAGCTTGAAGTAATAATGGAGTAATTGCTCCAGGTATGAATTGGATTAAACCGAATTTCTAAACAAACGTGTTCCATCCTATGGATACGAGATTACGATATATCAGCATTTCACACCATACAGCCCCGGTAGCCCGGAGGGAGCGCTTTCACCTGTCCGATACGGCCAAACAGGAAGTCGCCAGAGCCCTTCAAATGGCCTTTCCGGACCTATCTTCCCTCCTGATTTTGGTGACCTGCAACAGAACGGAATTGTACTTTGAATCCGGAAATACAAAGGCGGCGTGCGTCAGGGATTTCCTTTTGAGACATATCACAGGAGCCGTCAATAAAGTTGATGTGACTGATTTCAGGGATAGCGACCGCACGGAGGACACTGTCCTGCACTTGCTCAAGGTATCTGCCGGACTCGAATCTTCCGTTATGGGAGATGCAGAAATCATTCACCAAATTCGCAAAGCCTACCACTATTCCCTTCAGACGGGTATGCAGGGTTCCCTTTTGGAGCGCTGTATGCAAACCCTCTTTAAAACACACAAGCGGGTGAGCAATGAAACCGGGTTCCGGGACGGTACGACTTCTACGGCCTACAAGGCGTTAAAGCTTATTGGTGAAACTTTTGGAAGTGAGGCCGCCGAAAAGAAAATCCTTTTTGTCGGGGCCGGGGATATCGTGAGACAACTCTTTAAATACAACAGTAAATTCAGATACCCGAATATTTTTATAACCAACCGGACGGAATCCAGAGCGGCAAAGCTCGCCCGGGCAAACAATGTGAATACCTTTTCCTGGGAAAGGCTTACAGCAAATGACCTTAGCGAATTCGATGTAATTATATCCGCAGTAAGTCATGCCCCAGGGTTAATACATAAGGGAATTGCCACGGATAAAAATGTATTGCTTATCGATCTTGCCGTACCCGGCAATTTTACCCCGGCCCTGGCGTCCGTGAAGTCCATACTGCTGCACAACCTGGATTCCATCGCATGTCAATTAAAATCCAATCGCGAAGCGCGTAAGGCAGCTATTGAAAATGTGGAGGAAATAATCGCTCAGGAATGGTCTGAATATCGTCAATGGCAGGAAATGCAACCTTTCCGCAACCTAATGGCCAGGCGTAAAAGACAAGTGCACACCGCCTTGAGCAGGATTGGTATTGCTGAACGGTACGGTTGGTCAAAGAATGAAGTGACCGTCCTGGTCAACCGAATCATGAGAAAAATCCTGAAGAAACCCGAGACGCTTCAATACTCGCGAGACCTGGAAGTACTGGTGGCCCAATACGCCGCCGTCCAGGCCGCTTAAACCCTTTATAGCTATGAAAATGAAATACCCCAGTGTGAGGGACATCCTGTCCCTCTGCAGCATTGCATTGTTAATCTCCAATGTCGCCTGTAAAGGCGGGCCTGATGCCGGAGATCCGATACCCCTTGAAACCGAAGTAAATATGGCGGATGCGCATAAAGACGTTGTCATGGATATGCGCAAAATCGAAGTCCTGGAAGCCGTTCCCACCTCCAAATACCTCTATTTGAAGGTGAGCGAAGGGGACCACCAGTACTGGATGGCCACCGGGCCCACAGATGTTGAAACAGGGGATGTATACTATTATAATGAAGCCCTGATACGCGCCGACTTCGAGAGCAAGGAAATGCAAAAGGTCTTTGACACTATTTACCTGGTCACACGGATTGTACCGGAGGCCCAGGTTAAAAACCTGAAGCCTGTGAAATCCATCGCCTCACCTCCCGAAGAAACTGCGAATTCCGGGGAATCCGGGATGACAGGCCAGGATGGGGTTCAAGAGGCAAGCTCCGTTCGAATTGCAGACGTACTGAAAAATCCCGGGGCCTACCAGGGGCAATGGGTTGAAGTTTCAGGGACATGTACCAAGGTCAATGAAGGGATCCTCAACCGCAACTGGATCCACCTGAAAGACGGGAGCGCAGATGATAAAGACTTTGTCATCACCTCCGCAGCCACAGTGAAACCGGGGGATGTTGTAAAAATGCAGGCCGTTGTACGTCTGGATAAGGACTTTGGGGCCGGTTACAAGTACGCTGTTATCCTGGAAGATGGTGTCGTTCTGGACTGATCGGAGGAACTCCCCTCCTCCCCTTATGAAGCCGCGAAGCCGGAGAAATATAACAAATAACCTATAAGACAAAAGATCCTGTGAAGTCTACTTCACAGGATCTTTTTTATCCTTCAATTCGCTCCCGCTAAAAAGAAGGTCAAATACCGCAGCCCGGCATCACCTGTATAAGGTAAAGTGACCTACGTATTGCTGTTTTTCATTGTCGTTCGCATTCACCACATACCAGTAATCTCCGGATGGGAGTTCTTTGGTATCATAGGTTCCATCCCAATTGGTGACCTGATCCAGGGTAGCTACCACCCGACCATACCGATCGTAAATAATCACCTCGATATTCGGGAAAAACTCCCGGTTGAGCGGTGCCCATACATCATTGATACCATCTCCATCCGGGGTAAAGAAGTTTGGAAAGTCAACCATCCCGGTAAAATCAAACGGGAAGTCTATGCTGATTTCGCATCCTTCACGATCCCTAACCCGAATATTGACCATGGCGTCAAAATTAAGGTAGAATACGTTGGTACTTCCCAGAGATTCCCCCTGGAAGAAGTATTCATAGTCCCCAAAACCTCCACTGGCTGTGGCTGTAATCTCATTGGGTCCCGTCTGCATGGCATCGAGGGTGAGAGGTTCATAGGCCTCAATGGTAAATTCAACCATATTGGTACACCCGTTTTCATGATAGATGTACACCACGTGCTCCCCGGCGGGTAGATCACCCCATTCACGGGTAGTATCTGCCAATGCCGTAATCGCATCTGTTGGATCCAGGGGGTCCAGCGCAAAGAGCACCTGGTCCAGAACACTGTCGTCCTGCATTTCAATACGGGTCGTACTGAACGGGAAAATACCGTCACACCCATAATCCACCACAGCTTCTGCATTGAGTTCAACTCCAATCTCTACTGGAATGATTACATTGGTTGTACACCCTTGTGAATCCCTGATAAAGACCACATAAGACTCTCCCCCTACCAGATTTTCAAAGATCAAGTTATCATTCCGTACATAATCTGCGGGATCGGAAGAATTCAGACTGGATTCATAATACCTAATTCCTCCTGGAGTTGTAAAGGGAGTTCCCCCGCTAACCGTGAGTTGTGCAGATCCATCTGCGAAACCAATACACGTCTCCGGACTGGTGGTAAAGTCCGCATCCAGGGGTTCGGGTTCAATAATCCGCACTGTGGTAATTTCAGAACACCCGTTTTCATCCTGAATAAGGATATCGTATTCCCTACCTGGGAAGGGAGCTCCTTCCAGGTCGGTAAAGGTATACGCGCCCGGAGTTGCAGGATCCGTAAAGAATTCGCTGAAACTCGGTTCAATGGCAAACTGAATCAGCCCCTGTCCCCCACCGGTAACTTCTACCGTGGCGGTACCGTCAGCTTCCCCGGCACATGTAATTTGGGTTGTGCTTATACTATAGGTGATCGGATCGGGCCGGACAATGGTCAGCGGTCCTTCCACATCGCTACACGTGCTTCCACTGATCACGGCGATATAGTAATCTGTCCCTTCGGGCAAGCCTTCAAAAGTTCCATCGGGTTGTGGTCCGCGCACCACAACAGCTCCCGGGTTCGGACTGAACGGATTCCCCGGATCGCCTCTGTAGAGGAAAAAACTGTTGCTCCCAATACCACCTGAGGCGAAGGACTCAATTCGGCCGTCGAGTTCTGAAGCACAAGAAATATCGTCGGGTAAATTCACTGCCAGATCCAGATCCTGGGCATCGATAAGGCTAAGTCCGTTAGAGGTAACCACGTCACAGGCATTGGTTGCATTGACCTTTCGCACTTCGTATTGATAGAACCCCGGAGTTCCTGGGATCAGCACGGCATCAATACCCACACCCATCGAAATAAACGGATCTGTTACAGGTGCACCGACGGCCCGGTATTCGTAATTAAAGCCAGCTTCAGGATTTGTAACGGTCAGCCGCATTTCCCCAAAGCCACCACAGCCGGGAGCCTGAACCTGTACCAGGGTGGGAACAATCGCCGGTGGGGGATCCACAAAGTATGGGGCCGAAACTCCAACACACTGGAAGCTCGAAGAAACCTCTATGGCATACCAGCCCGCACTTATGTACCCAAACCCATTGGTTCCGATAAATGTCGGATCGTCCTGGAGTCCGCTTCGCGACACCTCATCAGTAATGTCATTGCTACCAAGGTAAATGAGCTGGTATTTATATCCGGCTCCGGCTACACCTCCCGAGGCACCGGCATTTCCCGTGACAGCGTCCCCGGATGCCGGGTCATAGGCTTCGAGTACCGCATTATTCCCTCCCGGGCAAATCAGCCCCTGTGGCTCTCGAATCTCCACGAGAATTGGTGGAATCGGATCCAGGGTGATGTCGGTTGTCTCGGTACATCCTTCGACATCACGTACCTCAACGCGGTAATCCCCACTGGAAAGGTTTTCAAAACGCGATTGTCCGGAGAAAGGTACCTCCTCCACATAGGTTCCAGAACCATCGTCTCTCAGGAGTCTGAATTCATACGGCGACGTATCCCAGCCTCCTGATGAATTGGCGTTAATGATTCCCGTATTGTTATTACAGCTTACGTTCCCTTCCGAAACAGCCACGGGTACCAGGGGTCCGTTGGGGCCCCGAACGGTAGCGAGATTACTTATTCCGGGACATTCCGGCGATGCAGTTGTCGCAATCTCCACCACGTAATTTCCAGCTCTGAGGCCTGTAATTTGGGCAGGATCGCCACTGGCATCCGGATAGTTCGCCGTGTCAAAGCTTCCACTTGCCGCTGCAGGAAGCACCCTGTTTCCGCTGGTGTCAATCAGGAATGCCTCGTAATTGTACAC
>NZ_JBAVZJ010000345.1:0-1570 GCF_049588695.1 Robiginitalea sp. | reverse complement strand
GAACTATTCCAGTTGGCTCGAACAAAAAGCAAAACGCCTGGCCCAGGAACAGAAACAGGCCAGCAAACGGCAGAAAACCCTGGAGCGGGAATTGGAGTGGATTAGACAAAGCCCGAAAGGCAGGCATGCCAAGCAAAAGGCGCGTTTGAACAATTACGATAAATTGATGAGCCAGGACCAGAAAAAACTGGACGAAAAGCTTGAAATCTATATCCCGAATGGTCCCCGACTGGGTACGAATGTTATTGAGGCAAAAGGAGTGAGTAAGGCCTATGGGGACAAACTGTTGTACGAGGATTTGAATTTCAGGTTGCCCCAGGCGGGAATCGTCGGAATCATAGGCCCCAACGGAGCCGGTAAAACGACCATATTTCGTATGATCATGGGAGAGGAAACCCCGGATAAGGGGTCTTTTACCATAGGCGACACGGTAAAGATTGCCTACGTGGATCAGGCGCATTCCAATATCGATCCGGACCAGACCATATGGCAGAACTTTAGCGGTGGGCAGGAGCTTATCGCTATGGGTGGAAATCAAATCAATTCCAGGGCCTATTTAAGTCGCTTTAATTTTTCAGGCAGCGAACAGAACAAGAAAGTGGATATGCTCTCCGGAGGGGAACGCAACCGTTTACATCTGGCCATGACCCTTAAGGAAGAAGGTAACGTCCTTTTGTTAGACGAACCTACCAACGATTTGGACGTCAACACGCTAAGGGCCCTGGAGGAAGGTTTGGATAATTTTGCGGGCTGTGCGGTGATCATCTCCCACGACCGCTGGTTCCTGGACCGGATATGCACGCATATCCTGGCATTTGAGGGCGATTCCCAGGTCTACTTCTTCGAAGGATCCTTTTCAGATTATGAAGAAAATCGAAAAAAACGACTGGGTGGGGATGCTGTTCCCAAACGCCTGAAATACAAAAAGCTCATTCGCGAATAAAAAAAGCCCGGGAAATACCCGGGCTTTCTTAAATGGAGGCTTCTGTTTTACTGTTTCAGCGGTTTGTCCAGCGTTTGATCGATCTGATTTTCGATTTGCGCTTTATCCCCGACCACTATAAGGGTCATATTTTCAGGGCGGATATACTTCCGGGTGATCTCCATAACCCTTTCAGGGGTGACCCCGTGCATATTGGCGACCTTGTCTTTCAGGAAAGATTCATCGAGATCGTGGGTGTCGAGAAAAATAAGTTGCCCGATAATCCCGTTGGGAGAGGAATTCTGCAAGACATAGATACCCGATTCATAATTGATAATCCCATCGAGTTCCTCCTGGGTTGGAGGTTCTTCCTGCAGGAGTTCAATCTCCTTCTTGATTTCCGCTATAGAGGCCCCGGTGTGCTCTGTGGTAACATCTGCCGCCTCATACCATATACCGGTCTTATAATTGGAGGTGAGGGAGGAGTAGGGAGAATAGGTGTATCCTTTGTCCTCCCGTATATTACTGGTTATTCGTGAAGCAAAAGAGCCTCCCAACAGGGAGTTCGTAATATCCAAAGCTGTATAATCCGGGCTGGACGGATCCGGGACGGGTAACCCGTAATAAATGGTGGATTGTGGAGCCCCG
>NZ_JBAVZJ010000344.1:0-8327 GCF_049588695.1 Robiginitalea sp. | reverse complement strand
CATCTGGTTTCTACCCAGGAGGCTTAAAAGGATACTCACTATGGATTTAGGGAATTTAAAACCGGCAAAAGGCGCTGTACACAAAGCAGGTAAAACCGTAGGTCGCGGACAGGGATCCGGTAAAGGGGGCACAGCTACCCGAGGCCACAAAGGTGCGAAATCGCGTTCCGGATATTCCAAAAAACTCGGGTTCGAAGGAGGGCAAATGCCATTGCAGCGCAGGGTTCCGAAATTCGGATTTACGAACATCAACCGGAAAGATTACAGGGGAATTAACCTGGATACACTTCAGAGTCTCATCGATAACGGAGCCGTTAAAAAGGAGCTGAACCTCGATCAGATGGTGGAGATGCGTCTCGCTCATAAAAATGACCTTGTCAAGATCATGGGAAGAGGAGAATTGAAGTCCCCTCTTAAAATTACAGCGCATAAATTTACAGCAACTGCAAAGGCGGCTATTGAAGCTGCAGGTGGAGAGGCAATAAGTGCTTAAGCGAAAGCTTTATGAAGAAATTCTTTGAGATTGTAAATAATATCTGGAAGATCGAGGAGCTGCGGTCGCGTATTCTCGTGACCCTTGGCTTGTTGTTGGTATACCGGTTTGGAGCGCAGGTAGTGCTTCCGGGAATCGATACAAGCCAGCTTGCCGAGCTTTCTTCAAATACAGAGCAGGGTATCCTCGGGATTCTCAATGCGTTTACGGGAGGGGCATTTGCCAACGCTTCTGTATTTGCACTGGGGATTATGCCATATATTTCCGCCTCCATTGTAGTGCAGCTTATGGGGATAGCAATTCCCTATCTGCAAAAATTGGATAAAGAGGGAGAAAGCGGACGTAAGACAAAAACACAGATTACGCGATGGCTTACTATTGCGATCTGTATTGTCCAGGCTCCGGCTTACCTATACAGCCTTGGTGCGCTGGGCGTACCTGACAGTGCGTTCCTCCTCGGGAAAGGCCTGAATTTTATTGTCCCTTCCGTGATCATCCTCGTCACGGGGTGTGTTTTCGCCATGTGGCTGGGGGAGAAAATTACGGATAAAGGGATCGGGAATGGTATTTCGCTCCTGATTATGATCGGAATCATCGCCACCCTGCCCCAGGCATTTGTACAGGAAGCCGCTTCCCGCCTCAATGGTAATGGGGGTCCTATGTTGATCCTCGTGGAAGTGATACTCTGGTTTGCCGTGATCCTGGCGAGTGTATTGCTGGTTATGGCGGTTCGCCGTATCCCGGTGCAGTACGCAAGGCGCACAGCTTCGGGCGGATATGAGAAAAACGTCATGGGATCGCGTCAGTACATTCCGCTTAAATTGAATGCTTCAGGGGTAATGCCTATCATTTTTGCCCAGGCGATCATGTTCGCCCCGGGCCTCCTGGGAAGCTCTTTTAATCATACAACCATCGGGCAATGGATGGAAGTACAGTTCCAGGATATCTTCGGACTGGCCTATAACATTCTCTTTGCCCTGCTGATTATCATATTTACGTATTTCTATACGGCCATTACGGTTCCCACCAATAAAATGGCGGACGATCTCAAACGCAGCGGCGGGTTTATTCCCGGTATTCGCCCCGGTAAAGAAACCGGAGATTTCCTGGATAAGGTAATGTCGCTTATCACCCTCCCAGGGTCGGTATTTCTGGCTTTGTTGGCGGTACTCCCTGCGATAGTGGTGAAACTAATGAATATTCAACCGAGCTGGGCGCTCTTTTACGGAGGAACATCCCTGCTGATTATGGTTGGCGTGGCTATTGACACGGTGCAACAGGTGAATGCATACCTGCTCAACCGCCATTACGATGGCCTTATGAAAACAGGTAAAAACAGAAAAGTAGCATAAACTATGGCTAAACAGGCTCCGATAGAACAGGATGGTTCAATCATAGAAGCGCTTTCTAATGCCATGTTCCGCGTGGAGTTGGAAAACGGTCATGTTGTTACCGCCCATATTTCCGGGAAGATGCGGATGCACTATATTAAATTACTCCCCGGAGACAAAGTTAAGCTTGAAATGAGTCCTTACGATTTATCTAAGGCGAGAATTACATATAGATACTAAGAAACCGGATACGATGAAAGTTAGAGCTTCCATAAAGAAAAGAAGTGCCGATTGCAAGATCGTCCGACGCAAAGGACGTTTGTACGTAATCAACAAAAGGAATCCTAGATTTAAACAAAGACAGGGCTAGTTATGGCAAGAATTGCAGGTGTTGATATACCAAAACAGAAAAGAGGCGTCATAGCCCTTACCTACATTTACGGTGTTGGGAAAAGCAGGGCTCAGAAAATTCTGGAAAACGCCAAAGTAAGTGAAGACACAAAGGTTTCTGATTGGTCCGATGACGAAATTGGTCGGATTCGGGAAGTGATCGCTGACTTTACTATTGAAGGGGAATTGCGTTCCGAGACCCAACTGAACATCAAGCGACTGATGGATATCGGTTGTTACCGGGGTATTCGCCACAGGGTGGGACTTCCATTGCGCGGACAACGGACCAAGAACAATTCCCGTACCCGTAAAGGAAAGCGTAAGACAGTTGCTAATAAGAAGAAGGCCACTAAATAATAAGTAGGGCTAAGGCCAAATCTCTGGGATCTTCCGGATCCCGGGTAGCAGACCAGGCCTTGCCCAGATTCATAATACTATGGCAAAGACAGGATCAAAATCATCAAAGACAACCAAGAAGCGGAAGGTTATTGTGGAATCCACGGGGGAAGCCCACATCACAGCTTCCTTTAACAATATCATCATTTCCCTGACCAACAAAAAGGGAGATGTTATTTCCTGGTCTTCAGCCGGGAAAATGGGGTTCCGCGGATCTAAAAAGAATACTCCATACGCTGCCCAGGTTGCAGCCGAGGAGTGCTCGAAAATAGCTCATGAAGCGGGTCTGAGAAAAGTAAAGGTATATGTAAAAGGCCCGGGTAACGGACGTGAGTCTGCGATTCGGACCATTCACAACGCCGGAATAGAAGTGACTGAGATTATCGATGTTACACCGCTTCCACATAATGGTTGCCGGCCACCAAAACGTCGTAGAGTTTAATTAGGGAATATTAATTTTTCACTGGGGGCGCAGTTACGGTTATCGAAGGATTAGCCTTAATTCATAGCCGCTCTCCCAAAAGAACAGAAGATGGCAAGATATACAGGACCAAAAACAAAAATAGCCCGGAAATTCGGCGAGGCTATCTTTGGGGACGACAAGTCCTTTGAGAAAAAGAATTACCCTCCGGGAATGCACGGGAACGCGCGCAGGAGAGGTAAAAAATCCGAATATGCAATCCAGTTGATGGAGAAGCAAAAAGCCAAGTACACCTATGGCATCCTGGAGCGGCAGTTTCGCAACTTATTTGAAAGGGCGAACCGCAGTAAGGGAGTAACTGGTGAGGTGCTTTTGCAGCTTTGCGAGTCGCGCCTTGACAATGTAGTCTACCGTATGGGGATTGCCCCATCACGACGTGCTGCACGCCAGTTGGTCAGCCACCGCCATATTACAGTGAATGGGGAAGTCATGAATATTCCTTCCTATTCTTTGAAGCCCGGCGAAGTTGTCGGGGTTCGCGAAAAATCTAAATCCCTTCAGGTGATCGGAGACTCTCTCGCTGCCAACAGCAGTGTTTACGAGTGGATAACCTGGAATGGGGATAAAAAGGAGGGCACTTTTGTCGCTGTTCCCGAAAGGTTGCAGATTCCTGAAAACATCAAGGAACAATTGATTGTCGAGTTATACTCTAAATAAAACAACACAAAACCGATTATGGCATTATTAAATTTTCAGAAGCCCGATAAAGTTATAATGATAGACTCCACGGATTTCGAAGGGAAATTCGAATTCCGCCCCCTGGAGCCCGGTTATGGACTTACAGTCGGGAATGCGCTCAGAAGAGTTTTGTTGGCCTCCCTGGAAGGGTTTGCCATCACCTCTGTCCGCATGGATAAAGTAGATCATGAGTTTTCGGTGATTGAAGGTGTTGTTGAGGATGTTACCGAAATCATTCTAAACCTGAAACAGGTTAGGTTCAAACGTCAGATTGACGATGTAAACGAAGAAACGGTTTCTATTTCCGTTAGCGGAAAGGATAAGATGACCGCAGGGGATTTCCAGAAGTTTATTTCCGGATTCCAGGTGTTAAACCCGGATCTGGTGATCTGTAATATGGATCCGAAGGTGACCATCAATATGGAGATCATCATCGAAAAGGGAAGGGGTTATGTACCTGCAGAGGAGAACAAGAAATCCAATGCGCCTATCGGCAGCATCGCCGTGGATTCCATTTTTACACCGGTTCGAAATGTAAAGTACAGTATCGAGAATTACCGGGTTGAGCAGAAGACTGATTATGAAAAATTGGTTTTTGAGATCTTAACAGATGGCTCTATTCACCCTAAACAGGCCCTGACAGAGGCAGCCAAAGTGCTGATCCACCACTTTATGCTCTTCTCTGATGAGCGGATTACCCTGGAGGCGGATGAAATTGCACAAACGGAAACCTACGATGAGGAATCCCTTCATATGCGTCAATTGTTAAAAACCAAATTGGTAGACATGGACCTTTCGGTACGGGCATTGAATTGTCTGAAAGCCGCAGAGGTGGATAGCCTTGGTGATTTGGTCGCTTTTAACAAAAACGACCTTATGAAGTTCCGGAATTTTGGTAAAAAATCCCTGACCGAGCTCGAGGAGCTGGTCATCAATAAAGGGCTTAATTTTGGAATGGATTTGTCAAAGTATAAACTGGATAAGGATTAAGTAAGGACTATCCCGCTTACAGGGGTATAGTATCTTGCGAAACGATATTAAGCGATGAGACACGGAAAGAAAAGCAATCACCTGGGAAGGAAGACGGCACACAGAAGGGCAATGTTGTCCAATATGGCGTGTTCGCTGATTGAGCATAAAAGAATCAATACCACCACGGCCAAGGCCAAAGCCTTAAAGCAGTTTGTGGAGCCTTTGATTACCAAATCCAAGGCTGAGAACAATAAGACAGCGGAAGAGGGAACCCACAACCGCAGAATCGTCTTTAAAAATCTTCGCGACAAACACGCTGTCACTGAACTTTTCGGAACTGTAGCTGAAAAGGTGGGCGACCGCCCGGGAGGTTATACCCGAATCATCAAACTCGGTAACCGTCTCGGTGATAATGCGGATATGGCGATGATAGAGCTTGTAGATTTCAATGAGATTTACAATGCCGATAAGCCGAAGAAGAAAACGACCCGGAGAAGCAGAAGGTCCAAGTCCGGCAGTGCCAAAGAGGCTTCTCCTGAAGCGGTAACCCCGACTAAGGATGAAGCAGCACCAAAGGCGAAGGCAGAAGCCAAAGCTGAGGAGGTAGCAGAGGCTGTTGCCGAAGCACCGGAAAAAGTGGTGGAAGAAGTGAAAGAGGAAGTGGCTGATGCGGTCACGCCGGATACAGCCGGGGAAGCTACTCCCACGACTGAAGAAGGAGCTGAAGATTCCGATAAGAAAGAGGGATCGGATGCCTAGAACACAGGTTTTTAAAAGTTATAAACAAGAAAAGGATAGTCCTGAACGGCTATCCTTTTTTTATGTTATTTTGTTACTGAACCTTAAAAAAGGGAAATATCGCTATGAAGTATAAGGCCAGAAGGAAAGCGTTGATATTATTGGCTGATGGAACCGTATTTCACGGAAAAGCCGTTGGAGACAAAGAAGGAACAGCATTCGGGGAAGTGTGTTTTAATACCGGGATGACGGGATATCAGGAGATCTTTACCGACCCTTCCTATTTCGGGCAGTTGATGGTCACTACCAATGCCCATATAGGGAATTACGGAGCTAAGGAAGCGGAAGTGGAATCCGTTGGGGTAAAGATATCCGGCCTTATTTGTAAAAATTTCTCTTATGAGTACAGCCGGGCGGATGCAGATTTGAGCCTTCAGGAGTTTCTCGATACCCACGGGCTTTTTTCAATCTCAGATGTAGATACTCGTGCCCTGGTCAGTTATATCAGGGATAACGGAGCTATGAATGCCGTTATTTCAACCCGGGTAGACGAAATGGAAGCTTTAAAGAAAGAGCTCGCTGAAATCCCGAGTATGAAGGGCCTGGAGCTGGCCTCCAGTGTCTCTACGAAGACACCGTATACGGAAGGGGATTCAGATGCTGGCATCCGTATTGCCGCCCTGGACATTGGGATTAAAAAGAATATCCTGAGGAACCTGGCAAAAAGGGGGGCGCACATCAAGGTTTTCCCTCACGATACTTCGTTTGAGACTATGGAAGCCTGGAACCCGGATGGGTACTTTATATCCAACGGACCGGGAGATCCGGAGCCCTTAAAGGAAGCGGTGGCCACAGCCAAAGATATTATCGCCAGTGGGAAACCCCTGTTCGGTATTTGTCTGGGGCACCAGGTTATAGCCCTTGCCAATGGGGTGAGTACCTATAAAATGCACCATGGGCACCGGGGGATCAATCACCCGGTAATAAACCTGAAAACCGGGAAAGGAGAAATTACTTCCCAAAACCACGGATTTGCGATAAATCGCGAAGAAACAGAGGCACATCCGGATCTGGAAATTACCCATATCCACCTGAACGATCAAACGGTAGCGGGCATTCGAATGAAGGATAAAAAGGTTTTCTCGGTGCAATACCATCCCGAGGCCAGTCCAGGACCCCACGATGCAGAATACCTTTTTGATGCGTTTTTTAAATTGATCGAAGATTCCGTTTCTTCAGATGCCACGGTCTAGCCGTTGTGGTTCAGACGAATCATTTTGACTTAATATAAATCCAAGTTTAGCAAAGCTATTGATATGAGTATAATTTTAGATGTACACGCCCGCCAGATATTTGATTCCAGAGGTAACCCGACCGTAGAGGTTGACGTAATTACGGAAAATGGAGTGCTCGGCCGTGCGGCAGTCCCCTCTGGGGCGTCCACAGGAGTGCACGAGGCTGTAGAGCTTCGGGACGGAGGTTCCGATTATATGGGGAAAGGGGTGCTGAAGGCTGTAGAAAATGTCAATTCGACCATTGCAGAAGCCGTTCGTGGAATGCTCGTTTTCGACCAAAATAAGATCGACCAGACGATGATCGAACTGGATGGAACAGCCAATAAGTCCAAATTAGGGGCCAACGCAATCCTCGGGGTTTCCCTGGCGGTAGCCAAGGCTGCTTCAGAGGAAATGGGGATGTCCCTTTTCAGATATGTGGGAGGGGTAAGCGCCAATACGCTCCCCGTACCTATGATGAACATCATCAATGGAGGGTCGCATTCAGATGCCCCTATCGCTTTTCAGGAGTTTATGATCATGCCGGTAAAGGCAAAGAGTTTTTCCCACGCCCTTAAAATGGGAACTGAGATTTTCCATCACCTCAAAAAGGTATTGCACGACCGGGGCCTGAGTACCGCCGTAGGGGATGAAGGAGGATTTGCTCCTGCCCTGGACGGGACAGAGGACGCCCTGGATACGATTGGAAAGGCTGTAGAAAATGCCGGGTATTCCATGGGCGATGAAGTGATGATTGCCCTGGACTGCGCTGCTGCGGAGTTCTATGAAGATGGCAAATACGTCTACACCAAGTTTGAAGGGGATACCGGCGCCGTGCGCACTTCCGCAGAACAGGCCGAGTATCTGGCCCAACTCTGTGATCAATACCCCATTATTTCTATCGAGGATGGGATGGACGAAGATGACTGGGAAGGTTGGAAGATGCTTACCGAAAAAGTTGGGAATCGAGTTCAGCTCGTGGGCGATGATCTTTTTGTGACCAATGTCGAGCGTTTGGGCCGCGGCATTTCAGAGGGTATTGCCAATTCTATTTTAATTAAAGTCAACCAGATCGGGACCCTTACAGAAACCATAGCGGCCGTTAATATGGCTAAAAATGCGGGTTACACTTCTGTGATGTCCCACAGGTCCGGCGAGACGGAAGACAATACGATAGCCGACCTCGCGGTGGCACTAAATACCGGACAGATCAAAACCGGTTCGGCCTCCCGCAGCGATCGGATCGCGAAGTATAATCAGCTTTTGAGGATCGAGGAGGAATTGGGTTCTGTGGCTTATTTTCCAGGGGAATCTGCCTTTAAGGTGACCCGGTAGTTTTTCTTTTTTCTTAACACTTGAAAAGGCCCTGATCACCGGGCCTTTTTTAATTTTACACAGCGGGAGTAAATCGCCGTGTTATAATCCATATCTTAGAAGTATGCCCTATCGCTTCCTTTTTGTAGCTGCAGAGAACGATGCCATTGCGGATTGCAAGGCAGGCGGTATGGGTGATGTGGTTCGGGACGTACCCCGGGAGATCGCCGCCCGGGGAGATGAAGTATCCGTCGTGGTTC
>NZ_JBAVZJ010000343.1:0-4133 GCF_049588695.1 Robiginitalea sp. | reverse complement strand
CCCTTACAGGCGATTCCGACCAGGCCATGGCCTTCCGGAAGGAACATGCGGTCTTTGTGGCACCCCTGATGAATCCGGACGGGGTGGACAATGGGCATTGGAGGCATAATATGGGCGGTATAGACCTGAACCGCGACTGGCAGAATTTCAACCAGCCTGAAACCCGGAGTGTCCGGGATTTCCTAAGGGCCAAAGACGACGACTATGAATTCGTTTTTGGGGTAGACTTCCATTCCACATGGGACGATATTTACTATCCCCTCGATACCGTGGCGGCCGGGCCCAAGGGCAAAATTGTCTTTGACTGGATCGACGGCATCAGCCGGCGGCTACCCCAGAAAAAAACGAACATTAGTGCCTCGGATAAATTAGACCCCACCATGGTTTCCCGCACCTATTTCTTCGTGAATCACGGGATGCCCGCTATTGTCTTTGAACTGGGGGATGATACCCCCAGGGATTTTTTGAAACTCAAAGGGCAGGTAGCGGCCGAAGAATTGATGCGACTCTTGATGGAATAATAGTTTAGATGCTTCTAGAGTTTCTCTCTACTTTTATAAAAAATTACATATTTCTGCAACCGACTGTTAGAAACAGAAAAACTGATAATGCCCGTGCGGCAAACGTATGTCCCCAAACCCCAGACAATCTGATCTTGTAAAAACACTTAGCTTATTTATAATTGGCTTTCTGTTTCATCAAAATGGGCACTGCCAGGATATAGAACCCCGGCGGTGGAGTCCTATACCTTTGGGTACAAATGTTTTGGGAGCCGGCTATTCCTATACGTCGGGAGATGTGTTTTTTGATCCCCTGCTGCAGGCAGAAGATGTTAAAATCAAGGCGCACTCTCTTGCTGTTTCATTCGTACAGCCTTTTAAGGTGAGGAATAAATTGGCGAGGATTAGCCTGTTAGTTCCATTCAGTACCGCAGACTGGAGTGGCTTATTGAGTGGAGAGCCAACTGCAGTAAACAGGACCGGATTTGCAGATCCAAGAATAAGAGCTTCGGTATTACTAGCCGGGCCTCCGGCGGGCAATGCCCTTGAAGTGCGACAATACAGGATTGATAACCCTACGTCTACCACTTTTGGGGTATCACTGGCCATAACCCTCCCGCTCGGGGAATACTTTGAAGACAAGCTGTTAAACCTGGGTGGCAACCGATTTGTATTCAGGCCCCAGGTAGGGATGATTCATTACTGGGGCACGTGGTCCTTTGAACTCACGGGTTCTGTTTTTCTCTACACCCGGAATCCTGATTTTTTTAATGATGCCCAGAGGGATCAGAGACCTACATTTGCTATGCAATCCCATTTGGTAAAACAACTTCGCGGAGGCGCATGGCTATCTCTGGGCGCCGGGTACGGCTTAGGGGGGGAATCTGTAATTAACAGGCAGCCGAATGGAGATTTCCGTTCCAATTTATTGATGTCGGCCTCATATAGTCTCTTGATCACCAAAAGACAGGGATTGAAACTGACCTACATTCGCTCTGAAGCCCTGCAAGATATCGGCTCCAACACCAACAATTTCCTTCTGGCGTGGTTTATTAGTTTTTAATTAGAATCCCTGCCTTTCCCGGGCTATTTTCAGTCTCCTGCTTTTTTATTGTAAAGGGTAATCTGTTTTCAATCGCGTGTTAGGATCTGTCATCGCGGAATCAATATTGTCGTACCTTCTGAGAAACTATTCACTTTCTCATGATCAACTTCTTTCGCAAAATCCGTAAAAAACTTGCCGATCAAAACAAACCGCTGAAATACTTCCGGTATGCCGTCGGGGAGATTGTCCTTGTGATGATCGGTATCCTTCTGGCATTACAGGTGAGGGATTGATGGTCCCTTTGGCGATGTGCGGTGCGTTAGTTTTTTTGTTTACATCAACTATCCTCATCTGTCGGCTCATTTTCTTTAGTCGTGCTGAGTCCGGTCAATTTCCTAAATCCAATATATAGTAGAACAAATGCCGTAATCCAGAACCACATCTGGAATACCAGGGCCCCCACAATGCCTATTCTTGAGGAAGACCCCAACTCCTGGCTGATTTCTGAATAATTCAATACCGCAAATCCAAAGCCCGTTAAATAGGCAAAACCGAGAATTATGGCAACTGCCGAACCAAATATTTGCAAAGAGGATTTAATCGCCATAACAGCCTGACTTTCTTAAAAATACAAATTATTTGGAGTTCATGAATTATTGCTGCCATGAACTCAATTTCTCATTGCCGAAGTACAGATAGGTTGAATAGTTGACGGAAGAAGCGGAGCATGGATTGAGGGTTGGTTCGTACGAGTTGTCAGAAGTCAGTATTTAAAGTCAGTCCCTGGGCAAATAATTGATTTCAGGCTCCCAGTTTTCCTGCCAGAGTTTCGTATCAGGATCAAAACGCGAGACGTAGCTCGCGACCACCACACCCTCTTTATATTCGAATTTGTAATGTACGGAATGGTCTACCATGCTGATATATCGGGTTTTGGAAACGGGCAGCAATTCTTTACTGGCCAACCCCTCCCTTTTGTAAAACAGCCGTCCATCCTGCACCCAGAACCGCCGCCTGGAGGCCACACCTTCTTTGCCGTAGGTGCCTTCCACCTCATTCAGCTGGTTTATATACGCTTGCGAATCCAGGCTGTCACGGTATTTTAAATGGGCCAGGGGATATTTCAGGTAATAGTGGTTGGGGTTGGCGGCAATGGCTTTTTCATAAGCCGCCTGGGCACTATCCCACTGTTTGCCGGCCATGAGGTTCTCTGCCTTTAAAATGGCTTCATCGAGTCTCCAGTACCATACCCGAAGCGAATCCTGCCACCCGTACTGATCATAGCGATAGGCATAAAATTCACCATGGCTATCTTCGAAAAACTCCTTTTTACCTGTTTGTGCTGTAACGGGATGGCCTGTAACCAACGTCCGCTCTCCACCCATGATTAAGGGGGTTATGCCCTGGTTGGAAATGTACTGGAGCAGGGTGTTTTTATGAACCCATAATGTGCTGGTCTGTTCGCTGTTGCTACCGCGGTATTCGCCCTCAAATTTTCGAAGGTCCCCGGGAGTTACAGGATTCGCCTCTAAATAGGCCAATGTCTTTTCATACAGGGAGGCGTGGACTTCCAGTTCAGGTTGCAGTAGCTTAAACCTGTCCAGGGTTTTGCGGGCTTCTCCCCAATCGCCTTTAAAGAGTTGGGGAAGTAATTTAAATCCCAACAGGGTAGGGTCATTGCCCCGGAGTCTGGCAAAGGTGGTGAGCTGATCCAGGACTTCCTCATAGTCCTCCTGAATGATGCTCGCTTCGATAGAGTTTACGCCACTTATCCGGTTTTTATCATTTTCCCATGCCTGATACGCCAAATCGGTATAGGCCTCCACATTTCGCGTTCGCCCGTAAATATTCCTCAGGGTTTGGTTGTAGATGGTGCTGCTGGGGTCTACTTCCAGTTGCAGTTTGACGAGTTTTTCAGCATCGTCGAACTGATCATAGGCCAGGTATTTCTGCACCAGGGTCTCGCTTTGCCGCTGCAGCGGTAATTCATAGCGGAGCTCGTAGGCCTTATCGGCCAGGGCCCGCTCTTCCATGTTCCCCTGGCTGAAGGTCAGCCTCCTTCTTCCGGCAAAGAGGTAGGCCAGGGCAAAGGTGCTGTCCTCAGCAATAGCGTTATCATAGTCCCCATTGCTGAAATACTCCAGGGCCTTTAAGTTATCGCTGGTGATTTCACGGATATTCATGTCCAGATAATTGGGACTGTTGAACTCTCCGGAGCTAAAGGCGTTGGTTATAAAAACCGTGACCTCATCAATCACATCCAGGATATCCGGACCTTCGATCGTTTTCTCTTCAATGATTTTGGCGTTTTTGGCCTTACGTATATACGTTGTCAGGATAAATGTGCTGTCTGTCTTTTCAAATTCCCCGTCTATATAATACTCATGGAAATAGCTCGATTCCTTAACCTTGTCGGGCGTTGTGGTTAAAGTCAGTAGGTCCGGGCTAAAATTTTTGTTTTGAAGCAAGTCTTCCAGAAGTAAGCGGGAAATCCCGAATTCCAACCACGAAGTGGCAGTGTCCTTTTCTTTGGGCGCAAAATTGTATATGTAGAAACCGGTTCTAAACTCTTCTTTGGTGATCAAAGC
>NZ_JBAVZJ010000342.1:0-6865 GCF_049588695.1 Robiginitalea sp. | reverse complement strand
TCCCTGAGTTGATTCAGTTCTTCCTTGAGTTTTTTTAACCCCTCTTCCGTGTAATATGAAACGTTACTCATAGTGAAACCAATTTATAAACAGAAAATCCCCGTAATACTTACTTGAAGTGTAAGTTATTTTGAGGATTTAAACAAAGATAGGTTTTTTTTACGGAATTTTGCGGAAATCAAAAGTGATCGGATGTCCTTAAAACGCTTCTTACTCCCTGTCTTGGTGCTCTTTATACTCGTCTGTTGTGATAGCGATACCGGGCAGCGCAACCCGTATTTACAGGAATTGGGGTTCCGGTTTGAAATCAATCTGGCCCTCCCGTCATACGCCGATCTGATGACCATTGGCAACCCGGTTTACATCCCCACAGAGGGGGTTGGGATTCGGGGAGTGTTCGTGATGAACACAGGATTTGATGTCTTTCGCGCTTTTGAAGCCAGTTGTCCGAACCACAGCCCGAATTCCTGTTCGACCATGACCATTACCGGACAGAATGCACGCTGCTCTTGCGAGGATTACGAGTACAGTTTGTTTACGGGCCAGCAACTGGACCGCCCGGATGACGGCAATCGCTACTTCGATATGCTGGAGTATCGCGCAAGTGCGAGCGGGAATAGCGTTGTCATCTCCAACTAGGGCTTATCCTCAGAAACGAACCGTAATCCCGGCCAGGAAATTAATACCCGCCTGGGGATAATACCCTACTCCTTCAACCGTAGTTACACTTCCCGGATTACTGAAATCATCATCAAAGGTGTAGAAATACCCGTTTGAACTGAATTTCGCATCAAAAATATTGTTCACAAGAAGGGTAAGGGCCACATCCGGGAACCAGCCAAAGGGTTTCAAACGGTACTGCAGGTTAAAATCGGTTTGGGTGTAGGCCTCTAATTTGGATTTTTCGGCTTCAATATTGCTCATATACTGTTCCCCCACGAACTTGGTGAGCAGTGCAAACTGCAAGTCTTCTGAAAAGTTATATACCAACCGGCTCCCCAGAACGACTTCCGGAGAAAAGGCGATCCGGGTATTTCCCAAATTGGCCAGCTCCCCATCCCGCCTGAAAAAGAAATCGATATTCCTGTTGGTACTGAGGGCCAGGTTGGGTTGCCATTGAAAAGCCCGACCCAGTGGCATATCCACATCAATTTCCACACCCAACCTGTAGCTATCTCCAATATTGGAACGGATGGGAGCTCCTACATCGTTGAGATCCCCGGTGAGCACCAGCTGATCCTTATACCGCATATAGTACAGGTTGGCGTTTACACTGGTGCGTTCCTTCAGGTATCGCCACCCCAATTCAAAGTCCTGCAGGCGCTCCGGTTTGGGGTTGCCATTTTCATAGTCATTCCTGTTGGGTTCCCGGTTTGCAACGGCATAGGAAAAATACAGGTTCTGGGAAGGGTTGATCCGATATGTGATTCCGGATTTAGGGTTAAAAAACCGGAACCGATCATCCACCAATCCTGTTTGTTCCCCGTTTGCCTGGTATCGTACACCCCTGTACTGCAGATCCAAAAAGAATTGCCATTTGTTCCCCAGACGGTAATTGGCTTTGGCAAATATATTGAGGTCGTCCTTTTGAGAATCGTCCTCGTAGTAACGATCCCGGGGTTCGAGGCCCCCCGCATACCTGGCCCATATCACCTCTCCGAAGTGATCACCCCTGTAAGTATTCCACCCTCCCCCGAGGAGCACTTCCAAAGGCCCCTGACGATAAGTTCCCGAAAAAACAGTTCCGTAGAAATCATTGTCCAGCCAGCGCCGGCGTGCATAATCCATCGTACTGATTTCCTCCCCGTCAATAACCGGGTTATCCAGACCCAGAAAACTCAATTCAGCATCCGGGGCGAAGAGGATATTGGTGTAGTACCACTCGTCTACGTATTCTTCAAAAAATCCACGCCCCCGGGTGTAGTGAAGGGCAATGTTGGTTTGAAAAGCCCCCGTCCATTCCTGGTTCCAGTGCAACTGGAAGTGGTCCTGTTTGTAGTCGTCCACCTGGTTGTCGTAAAACCCTTCGAAATTTCCATCCCGGTCAAACTGGATGCCCGCGATATTGTAGCGGCGGTTGGTTTCCAGGTTGTTGTCCACCCCAATAGCGCTGAGCACATCGGGGTCAAAGCCATACCAGGACTGATATGTCACTTCATGCCCTCCAAACATAAGGGCCTTGAGCAGGGTCTTCTCTTTTACAAAAGCACCCTGAAGAAAATAGGAATCCAAATCCGAAGCGGCCCGGTCGATGTACCCGTCAGAAGCGATCCGGGAGAGTCGGCCGGAGAATTCAAATTGATCTCCCAACAAACCTGTACTGAATTTCGCGGTGGCCCGGTGGGTATTAAAACTACCTGCAGATGCCGTGAGTTCAGCGTAGGCCTCCGAGGAGACCACATCAGTGAGAATATTCAAACTGGCCCCAAAGGCTCCTGCGCCATTGGTGGAGGTCCCCACCCCGCGTTGAAGCTGCAAGCTCTCGGTAGAAGAGGCAAAGTCTGGCATATTGACCCAGAAAGTCCCCTGAGATTCGGCATCGTTATAGGGAACCCCGTTTATAGTGACATTCACACGGGTGGCGTCACTACCCCTTACCCGTATCCCGGTGTAACCAATCCCGGCACCTGCATCTGAGGTGGTGACTACTGAAGGCAGGTAATTCATGAGGATCGGGATGTCCTGCCCAAGATTGCGCCTGGCAATGCGGTCCTTTTTCAGGTTGGAAAAAGTTACCGGGGCCTCACGGGTTACCCGGACAGCTGAAACCAGCACCTCATCCAGGGCGATCTGATCCAATTCGGTGGTATCCGTTTGTGTTTGCTGGGCCAGTGTTGCGTATGGGATCGATAAAAACAATCCCCATAAAACCATCTTTCTCATTCGTGTTGCGATTACGAACAAAAGGGGCCATTATTCAGTAGTGAATTCGTTTTTGTAGCAAAAGCCAACCCGGATGGAAAGAAGGAGGTCCCCTAAAATTGAGGACGAACTCTCTTAGTGTTCCCTTGGCAGCATTACCTGCCCAGGTTCATCGGGTATAATCTCAGCCCGGTTTTTATGCGATCTACAATCCCTTAAAAACCAAAGCACCCCTTATGAGATGCTGCAAAGATACGGACATCCCACTGATGATAAAAATGATTATTCCTCTATTTGGCCTTTCCCAAAATCAGGGTTGGTGGGCCGGTTTGAGCAGGTCATTCACGGTTTTAACGGGGTTGAAAGTACTCCCCGGAACCTCCACAAATACGGTATTCCAATACGCCATCCCCCCATTCCACAGACCGGGAAGTTCCAGGGCCTTCAATTCCCTGCCCTCGAAGGTTTTTGAAGCGATAAAACCCTGTTTGGAATTCACGTATTGGAGCAGGTCCAATTTCTTGCCAAAAGCATCGCGTACCCCACAAACCAAGTCCACCGGGTTAAAGTGTGTCGACTTCTCAAAAATCTCGAGTTGGGCTTCGTCCTCTAAATCCACTTGGGCCGACTCGACAATCTGCAAAGACTCATTCCCCATGGTATCTTTTATCCAGAAGGGACCTCCCCCGGGATCTCCTTCGTTGCGGACCATACCGCAAACCCTTATGGGTCGAGACAGCTTGTCGATGAGCACAGCCATCTGTTCTTCAAGGCTGTAACCCGGAAAAGCATCGGGAAATCGTACGTTCAGCCCCGTTTCCAAAAATGCGTGGACCCGTTTTAATAAATCGTGATCCACCGTTCCGTCGACCAGCATCCTGTGAAAACTAAACGCCTTGGACTGGACCTTGAGCAGATACCCTGCCAGCACTTCCTTCCAGGCCGCAATTTCCTCGAGGGACCGGTCTGGTACTACATTGTCAACATTCTTTATAAATAGCACATCAGCGTCTTGCTCGTTGAGGTTCTCCAGAAGGGCACCATGTCCACCGGGTCGGAAAAGCAGCTGCCCGCTCCCATCCCGAAAGGGCTCATTATCAGGCGTAACTGCCAGGGTATCTGTGGACTCTTTTTGATACGAATAGGTGATCTTAAACTCGCAACCCGCAGCAGCGGCTATTGCAGCCGCAAATGAATCCTCTTCCTTCCGGAACAAATCCCTGTGCTGTGGAGAAATAGTAAAATGCAGGTGAGATACAGCACCCGAACTGCCATAGGCGGCCCCTTCCTTTAAATGTTCCACAAAGGGGGTCGCTGTCCGGTTTCCATACCTGTGAAATGGTAAAAGGCCTTTGGGGTAGAACCCGTAATTCTGTCCCTTTTCAGTGAGCATTTCAGAGATAAAAGCATATAACTGCTCCCCCGGAGAATTCGGCATTTTAGGGAGCGACCTCGAAATTTCACCGAAAAATGGAAAGCGCTCCAAACCCTCATAAAATGTTTTAATCGCTTTCTCATCCGGACGACTTAAAAATTCATCAAGGGATGTCTCCCCGGGCTTAAAACTTTGTAAAAATCCAAATAAATCTTTGAACATACGGGAAGCAGCCCCTGAGGCCGGAATAAACTTAAGGGCTCTCAGATCCGATCCCTGATCTTTATAATGTTTCCGCAGGTGCTGTTGTTGCTCCTGGGAAAGCCGGATAATCCCATCCCCGACAACAGCTGCTTTGGAAAGGGCTACATAGGGTATACCCTCACGAAAAGTTTCAATTTGTTGGGCGGCCTTCTCCGGGGTAATCCCCTTTTTGGACAGGAGGTGTTTATCTTCCTCTGAAAATGCATTCATGGATTCAAGAGTTTATCGATGTGGTAAATGGCTTCCTCAAGCCTTTTTGCAGGGGATCCCCTTAAGATAACAAAACTGCGCTTATTAAGCTCCAGAGCCGATTTGAATCGCGCGAACATTTCTTCCCGCTCCCCAGGTTTATCGCGCAGGTCGTCAGGAACCCAGGGCACGTCGATTCCGGTAAGTAAATACAAGTCGTAAGTGTTCTGCAGGGCATATCTTTCAATTTCCGGATCGCAGAACCCATTGTAGTACGCTTCAGAATACACTTTAGTCACCAAAAGGTCGGTATCACAAATCAACAATCGATTAGCCGAGCGGGTTAGGGTGTTTTCCAATGCGATCTGACCTGACGCAATAGGAGGAAGATCCCCCGGACGGCACGTCTGCCGGGTACGATCCCATTTTTCCTGCAGGTACTCCCGGGCGTATTCCGGAACCCACTCTGTCTGGTAATGGGAGGCCAGGGCTTTGGCAAGGGTCGTTTTCCCCGTAGATTCAGGCCCAAAAACCACCACTTTCAGGATGTTTGAAGGCTCTTGTTTAAACGTTTTTTCCAGTCCCTGTAACCTTGAACAGCCAAGATAGTGAATATCAAATACTGAAGGGACAACATTCCCCAACCCCGGTAGGCATAAAGGGGTATGGTAATGAGATCTGCCAAAATCCAGAGGGTCCAGTTTTCCAGTTTTTTAGTAGCCATGTACCACATGGCGGTAAAGAATATTCCAGAGGTGAGTATATCCACATAGTTAGAAGGGCCGATGGGTACCTCAAAAACCTTGTAAATAATGTAATTGAGGCCCGAGGCCCCGACAAAAAACAGAAATCCGATACCCTTTTCAGTTTTATTGGTTCTGGAAATATGCACTACCGTAGCTCCTTCTTTCCGCCTGGACCAGTTCCACCAACCATAGATACTCATCAGGGAGTAATACAGATTGATCATCATATCCCCCAGGAGCCTGTCCTTGAAGAAAAGGTACATTGTAATTACAGTGGCGATCAAGCCTGTGGGGTACACAAGGATACTTTCGCGTTTCGCCAGGACTACACTGGCAATTCCAAATACAAAAGCGACAACCTCAAGCAGGATAAAAAATAAGGAGCGTTCCCGGTATGGATCCAGGAAAAAATCAAAAATGGGGTTCATAGGCACTTCGGTCTGTTTTGACCATTTTCAAGTAAAAAACCCCCTGTTCAACCCCCTCCAGGCTCGTGTGAATTTCGCGATTCAGCACTTCCATAACCCGAGCGTAATCCCCGTAAATCTGTGTACTCATAGGGTTTTCAAGCACAGTGAGACCTGAGTTCCTAAGGGCTTTAATAAAACGAATAATCTGGGGCTCATACCCATCCTGAAGCGGGCTAAAGGTTAGTTCGACTGAAATTTCCATGGACTTTCTTTAAACATCAAAGGTAGGCGGTCTGATCGGAATCCTGCCAACGCATACATTGAGATCGGTTATAATCGCTCTCAAACACTGAGTGCATAGGCCAGGGTAAAGCCCTCAAATTCCTTGAAATAAACCTCAAATCTCCTGGAAATTCCTTTTAAAAACACCTCAGCACTTGTATGCCCGTCCCTCATATCAAATTCCGCAACCCGGATGTGATTTAAAAAACTCAGCCCGTGTATCCCCATTATTTTATAAATAGATTCTTTGGCGCCCCATACCATGGTCAGCTTGCGTATCAGCGCCTGATCATTGGCAAGGGTCCTGTATTCCTTTACCGGGGTAAACCGATGGGCGATCCGCAGTATTTTGTCTCGTTGCTTTTCAATATCAATACCCACCTCCTGTTTCTTTGAAAGGATAATCCCGGTAAACTCAAAGGAATGGGTGATGGAAATATAGGTACCATCCTTTAAATGGGGTTTCCCGCCCTCGTCGTAATACAGGTCTGCATCGGTGTACCCGGCCTGTGCCAGCAAGTGGCGGATGCTGAGAAATCCCCTTCGATGCAGTTCAGACTTCATCCCCTCCAGCCGCGACTGACAATGCGGAGTCAGGACAATATCCCTGGAGAGCCACGTCTCTGATTCTTCGATTTTCCAGAGGTAAATCTGGAAAGTCTCGCTATTTTCTACAGTCTTGTAAAGTGGCATTGTTTTGTAATCTTATCCGTATCTTTGAAATCGTTTTTCAGAAG
>NZ_JBAVZJ010000341.1:0-7940 GCF_049588695.1 Robiginitalea sp. | reverse complement strand
GTATGAAGCCTATGTGGGTATTCGAGGGCAGTTGCTCCCGGAACTCACCTATAACCTGAAAGGCACCTACCGGGCTGAGAATTTTTTACCGCTTTTTCTGCTCAACCCTGAAAATGATTCCCGCACGGACGACAAGGGCTATTATTATGGGAATTCGTTTCGCCTTTTCTACGACGATGTAAAAACCCTCGGTGTGTTTGCGGAATTAGAACTTTCAGTGAACCGGAATTTTACTTTAGGGGTCAATGCCACGGTAAACGACTATAATACCGAGACGGGAAATCCGGCCTGGAACCTGCCAAATCTGGAAGGTTCCCTCTTTATGGATTATCAGATCAATTCGAACTGGTATTTCGGGGCGAGCCTGTTTTATGTAGGGGAACGGGAAGATCTCGCTTCGACTGCCGGAGTAGGTATTCCCCCGGAGGCCTTCCCGGCCCAGATTCGCAATTTGGACGGATTTTTTGATGCTAATCTCCATCTGGGCTATCACTTAAATACACGATTAACGCTTTTTGCACGCGCGAGCAATCTGGCCAATAATTCCTATCAGCGGTGGGCAAACTTCAGGGTGCAGGGGTTGCAGGTACTCGCAGGGGCGAGCTATAAATTTGACTTGTAGCACTTCTTTTTAAGGTACCCAATCAGACAACCTGTCTGTTTTAGGCAACATTTGATCGAGGGAGTGCCCGGGAATTAGGTGACTTTTGGTCATTTATAGTAACTTGAAGGTTCAAAAGGCAGTGAAGTGTCCCTGAAACGTTATTTTATTTGTATCCTGAGTGCTGCTTTAATTGGCTTGCCCCTGGTGGGGTTAGGGCAGAATATGGTGCCGAATCCGGGTTTTGAAGATTTCAATGCCTGTCCGAGGCATTTGGGAAATCTGCATCGGGATGTGGCCGAATGGACGACCCCGACATCGGGAACCACCGACTATTTTCATATGTGCAGTTTTCATATGGGAACCCCGGAGAATTTTAATGGGGTACAACGAACAGTAGAAGGTGAGGGGTATGCGGGTTTTTATGCCTATGCGCCTGACGACTACCGGGAGTACTTGCAGGTGCGTTTAAAGTCTCCGCTAACGGCGGGTGCTGAATACAGATTGTCCTTTTACGTTAGTTTGGCAGAGCGCTCGGATTACGCCATACGCGATTTCGGTATCCTTTTTAGCAATAATCCACTGGAGATAGATACGAAAAAGAATATTTCGAAGGCCAAACGCTATGAGATTAAAGAGAACACATACCATTATCTGGAGACTCCGGCCGGAGATTTTATTTCAGATACCTCGGACTGGAGTCGGGTAGAAGCCCGATTTGAGGCTGACGGTTCCGAAGAATATTTAATCCTGGGTAATTTCAGGACGAACCGACAGACCCGTACTTCTGAGACGGGGAGAAGCTCAAATAAAGGGGCTTACTACTATATTGATAAGGTAGCCCTTTTAGAACTAAAGCCTGAATTAGCCATGGCACAGGCTCCTTCGAAAACCCAGGCAGGTACTAATTACGCACTGGACAGTCTTCAGGTTTTTCAATCCCTGCTTTTTGAGTTTGACACCCATAGCCTTTCTAGCCCGGGACGGGAGGAATTAGCAAAACTCTATGAGTTCTTAAGTCAGGATCCCGACCTGCAGTTGCATCTGGCAGGGCATACAGACGGGAAGGGCAGAGCAGATTACAATCAACTCCTCTCCGAAAAACGCTGTGTTGCTGTGGCGCGGTATCTCGAAAATCTGGGGATTTCTTCGAGCCGGATTCAATGGCTCGGTTTCGGTTCTTCCAGGCCTGTGGCCTCAAATGAAACCGAAGCAGGGCGCAGCAGGAATCGCCGGGTGGAATTTCTTATTCGAAAAACCCCAAAACCCTTACCTGACTCCGAGAAATAAATTCAGAAATCAAGGCTAAAGCCCCGTGTTTTTAAAAGCGCCCCGGGGATTCAGGCAAACTTTTTAAAGGCAAGACGGCAGTCCTGGTCTAACTTGAAACAAAAAAAACCGGCTTAGGAGCCGGTTTTTTTAATGGTGACATTAATGCATTACATCATAACAGGTACTTCAACTCGGGTAGTTCCCCAGCCCATAACCATATGTGCTCCGCTTCCAACTTCTTTAAAGGCGATAGAAAAAGCCTCCAGGGATTCTCCTGCTGAACTTGAAGGTACTTTTATACGAGCTACATCTGCTGCTTCATCGTAGCTGTAAGCCCCCCATTGGTTGAGGTTCTTATTCAGAATCACTGTCCATTCTTTGTCACCGGGAATGGTGAATAAAGAATAGGTTCCGGCTTTTACAGCCTGCCCTCCGAAAGTAACATCTTTGTAAAAAGTAATTTCAGGGGCTTCATTAGCCCCGGTACGCCATACTTTGCCGGCAGGTGCAAGGTCACCCATTGAGCGTCCCTTTAATTGGGGTCTGCCGTAGACTATTCGTACAGCTTTATCGGATACTTTGTAGCTGGAAGGGAAGCTCGCCATATCCATGGGGCTTTTATCCAGACCGCTGAATTCCTGTGCTGTTACCGTTGTGGAAAACACAAGGGCTAAAACAAAAAGTGATAGTGTAAAGACTTTTTTCATTTGAATGGTTTTTTAGATGGCTAAAACTACATCCTTTTCAAAGAGCCCGGTTTTAAAGACTCGTTAAAATTTCCATGACTTACACATTCTTATTGTTTTGTTTATTTCAATCTAAAAAAACTATAATATGTACATAAAAGGCAATTATAAATATAATAATAGAATCAAAATAAGGTTTATTGTTTTAAAATATAATCATTAATCGCACTTTTGAATAAAATAATAATCCTATGTGTGGAATAGTTTGTGCTTTTGACCTGAAAAAGACCGCCTCGGTGCTGCGTCCGCGATTGCTCGAGATGTCCGGAAAACTGCGTCACCGGGGTCCGGACTGGAATGGTATTTTTTCTTCTGACAATGCGATCCTTACCCATGAACGCCTGGCCATTGTAGACCCCGCTTCGGGGCGCCAGCCGATTCTCAGTGCTGATGGACAGCTCATCCTGGCGGCAAACGGCGAGATCTACAACCACAGGGAATTGCGAAAAGATCTTGAAGGATCTTACGATTTTCAGACCCGATCTGATTGTGAAGTCATCCTGGCACTTTATGAGAAAGAAGGCACGGCCTTTTTGGATCGCCTGAACGGGATATTTGGCTTTGCGCTCTACGATCTAAGAAATGACCGATATTTTATAGCAAGGGATCATATGGGGATTATTCCACTCTATATGGGTCGCGATAAAGATGGAACTTTTTACGTGGCTTCTGAACTCAAGGCATTAGAAGGTGTTTGTGTGCAGATAGAGGCCTTCCCCCCGGGACATTTTATGAGCAGTGAAACCCCGGGACTTCAAAAATGGTATTCCCGGGACTGGATGGATTACAAGGCTGTAACCGACAATGAAACTGATATTGATGCGCTTCGCACAGGCCTGGAGGAGGCCGTGCACCGCCAGTTGATGTCTGACGTACCCTACGGGGTGCTGCTTTCCGGAGGGCTGGATTCTTCCATAACTTCAGCCATTGCGAAAAAATATGCCGCAATGCGTGTGGAGACCGATGATGCCACGGAAGCCTGGTGGCCCCGGTTGCATTCTTTTTCGGTTGGCCTGGAGGGTTCTCCGGATTTGGAAGCTGCGCGAAAAGTGGCTCAACACATAGGCACGGTGCACCATGAGGTGAAATTTACCATACAGGAGGGCCTGGATGCCATCCGCGATGTGATCTACCATTTGGAAACCTACGACATTACCACAGTTCGGGCTTCTACGCCCATGTATCTGATGGCCCGTGTCATCAAATCGATGGGTATAAAAATGGTACTATCCGGAGAAGGTGCGGATGAGCTATTCGGGGGTTATCTCTATTTTCACAAGGCACCGGATTCCCGGGCCTTTCATGAAGAAACTGTACGGAAACTCGATAAATTGCATCTCTACGATTGCCTGAGGGCAAATAAGTCCCTGGCCGCCTGGGGGATCGAAGGCAGGGTTCCTTTTCTGGACAAGGAATTTATGGATATCGCTATGCGCCTGAATCCAAAAGACAAAATGATCGGTGCGGGCCGAATGGAGAAATGGGCGCTGAGAAAAGCCTTTGAAGCAGATTTACCGGAATCCGTAGTATGGAGGCAGAAAGAACAGTTTTCAGACGGGGTGGGGTACAGCTGGATCGATACCCTTAAAGAAACTGTGGACCGTGAAATTACAGCAGAGCAATTGACCCATGCCCAATATCGCTTTCCAATACAAACCCCTACAACAAAAGAAGAGTACTATTATCGGGAAATATTTGAATCGCACTTTCCCAGTGATGCGGCCGCCCGAAGTGTGCCCCAGGAGCCCTCAGTAGCCTGCAGCACGCAAACTGCGCTGGAATGGGATGCGTCCTTTAAAAACATGAACGATCCCTCGGGCAGGGCCGTGGCCCGCGTACACGAGGAAGCTTATGTGCAGTAGCAACATATTGCCCTTACTTCAAACTTCCCGTGATCTTTTGAAGGTATTTGAAGAGCCTTTTACGCGGGTACCCTGCAACCTGGTTATCGGGTAGGGTTACACGAACAACGCGTAAATCAGAAAGGCAAAAACGGTGATGACCACCGGGGCTATAAGCCCCATGGATATGCCCCCGAGTCGAAAGTCTTTTTGCTCCAGTTTTCCGGTGCTGTAGGCAATGGCATTGGGAGGAGTGGAAATGGGCAGGAACAATGCGGAGGATGCACTCAGGCCAATAACGATGGGGAGTACCACCGGGTTTTCAAAAGTGAGAATGATCCCAACCGGGATGAGGATCGTAGCCGTCGCCGTATTGCTCATGATATTGGACATTACAATAGTCAGGAAGCCAAAACCGAGCACCAGGGCATAGAAGTTCAAATCGAACTCCTGAATTTTTTCTACATAGATATCTGCCAGGCCGGTTTCTTTAATGGCAAGCCCCAGGGCTAAACCACCGGCCACGAGCATTAGAGTATCCCAGGGGAGCTGGCGCACGTCATCCCCATTTATAATGCCGGACATGGTCAGGAGTATGATTGGCAGCAGGGAGACCACAGAAGCCGGAATACCGTGGACGTTCTCAGTAAGCCACAGGAGCAACGTCAGCCCCATGACACCCAGGACTACTCTTTTTTTGATGCGTTCAAACCTGTAATTGATATCGGTTACTGTACTTTCCTCTGAAGAGAGCTCAATCTGCATTTCCCGCTGCCTGGGAATGTATTTTCTGGTGAGTAAGAACCAAAAAAGAAGGGTCAAAACGAGAGCCAGTGGAAAGCCGACGAGCATCCACTCCAGGAAGCCCACATCTACCCCGTGATTGTTCAGGGCCTCTACGGCAATAGCGTTGGGGGGAGAACCGATAAGTGTGCCCATACCCCCAAGGGATGCGGCTCCTGAGATACCCAGAAGCGAAGCTTTTGTAAAGGGGGCATCCTCTTCCAGGGTATTGATAAAAGGCATAACCGAGGCGATCATCATGGCCGCTGTGGCAGTGTTGGACATGATCATTGAGAAAATGGCAGTAGTGAGCATGATACCGAGCAGAATGAATTTAGGCTTCCGTCCGAACTTCGCTATGGACATTTTAAACACTTCCTTATCCAAACCGGTCTTTCGCATAGCCTCTGCCATAAAGAAACCCCCGAGCATAAGCCAAATAACACTGCTGGACCAGGAATTGACGTATTCACTGTAGTACGATTGGACGTTTTCAGGATCGACCTCCGAATAATAACTGTTCATGGCAAAGATGAGAAAGCCAAAAACCAAAAGACCCACCGCGAAAGGGGGGATGGCTTCGGTAACCCAAAGACCCACTGCCAGAAATAATAAAAACAGCACATAGAGCTGGGCCTGATTCATCTGTGGTTCATACAAAGTGTAGGTAAGTGCAAAGGCCAGGATAATGGTAATCAGGAAGTAGATGATCTTACTTTGAATATCGACCACTTTCTGCATTTGTGGCAACAATTTGAGAGAAGCGGTTCTGGAATCAGCCATTCGAAAAGGGGTATATGATGCAAAAAAGACAAAGGTATAGGGTACGTATTTTTCAGAAGCTAATATTTATCACTTTTCATTTCAAAACTACGGGTTTTAGGCTGTGGCAATTGTTGTTAAATTGTTGATAACTTCGAGGCATTGGATAGGTGTAAAAGGCCTGTTTTACGGGCTATTCCGTATATTTGGAGGATTGTAAAATTACAAGTTAAACTTCCTAAAAACAGGTATGAGCGAAGAAGAAAACAACAAGGCCTATTCCGCGGATAGTATTCAGGCGCTGGAGGGGATTGAACACGTGCGGATGCGCCCTTCAATGTACATCGGAGATGTTGGGGTGCGCGGGTTGCACCATCTGGTTTATGAGGTGGTGGATAACTCTATCGATGAGGCGATGGGAGGCTACTGTGATACCATTCACGTAACCATAAATGAAGACAATTCGGTAACCGTTGGGGACAATGGAAGGGGGATTCCCGTAGGGCTGCATAAAAAGGAAGGTGTTTCCGCTCTTGAGGTGGTGATGACCAAAATTGGGGCCGGGGGAAAGTTTGATAAAGATTCCTATAAAGTCTCAGGGGGATTGCACGGGGTAGGGGTCTCCGTTGTAAATGCCCTTTCCGACCATCTAAAAGCTACGGTGTACCGGGAAGGTAAAGTGTGGGAGCAGGAATACGAGCGGGGTAAGGCCCTGTATCCTGTTAAAAGTACCGGAGATTCCGACAAGCACGGGACTTTAGTGACTTTCCACCCGGATGTTGAGATCTTTCAGCAAACGATTGAATTCAACTATGATACCCTGGCCAATAGGATGCGGGAATTGGCATACCTGAATAAAGGGATCACGATAAGTATTACGGACCGCCGTTTCACAGACAAGGATGGGGAGTTTAAAACCGAGACCTTTAAGTCCGAAGAGGGATTAAAGGAATTTATCCGGTTTCTCGATGGAAACCGGGAACCCCTCATTCAGAATGTCATCTCCATGGAGGGTGAGAAAAACGATATCCCTGTGGAGGTAGCCATGATTTACAATTCCTCCTACACGGAGAACCTGCATTCCTATGTGAACAATATCAATACCCATGAAGGGGGAACCCACCTGTCCGGATTCCGAAGAGGTTTGACGACGACCCTAAAGAAGTATGCGGACAACTCGGGAATGCTGGATAAAGTAAAGTTCGAAGTTGCCGGGGATGATTTCCGGGAAGGTCTTACGGCTATTGTCTCGGTAAAAGTAGCCGAGCCACAGTTTGAAGGTCAGACCAAGACCAAACTTGGCAACCGGGAAGTGTCTTCAGCCGTCAGCCAGGCGGTTTCGGAAATGCTTACCAACTATCTGGAAGAACATCCGGACGACGCCAAAGTAATTGTACAAAAGGTGATTCTGGCCGCCCAGGCAAGGCATGCAGCTGCCAAGGCCCGGGAAATGGTGCAACGTAAAAACCCAATGTCCGGGGGTGGTCTCCCGGGAAAACTTGCGGATTGCTCCGAACAAGACCCGGAGAAGTGCGAGATCTTCCTGGTGGAGGGGGATTCCGCAGGGGGAACGGCCAAAATGGGACGAGACCGTAACATACAGGCCATCTTGCCTTTAAGGGGAAAAATCCTCAATGTGGAGAAGGCGATGCAACACAAGGTTTTTGAAAACGAGGAGATCAAAAATATCTACACCGCACTTGGAGTTACTATTGGAACGGAAGAGGACAGCAAGGCCCTTAACCTGGAAAAGTTAAGGTACCACAAGGTGGTTATCATGTGTGATGCGGATGTGGATGGGAGCCATATTGAGACGCTGATCCTGACCTTTTTCTTCCGCTATATGCGGGAACTCATAGAGGGCGGGCACGTTTATATTGCTACCCCACCCCTTTACTTGGTAAAAAAGGGCAGTAAGAAACGCTATGCCTGGAA
>NZ_JBAVZJ010000340.1:0-1718 GCF_049588695.1 Robiginitalea sp. | reverse complement strand
ATGGAAGTCTTGGAGTGGCACAGAATCTCGGGGAAAAGGTAAACACTCCTAAAAATGACCTCTATCCCCAGATATTGGATAATGAAATGTTGTTTTTCGCCTCAGAAGGACATAAAGGATACGGAGGGCTCGATCTGTTTGCCGTTCAGGTGGCTTCCAAAAAAGTAGGTCTTGCCGTCAATGTGGGCAGTCCCTTTAACAGCCGTAAGGATGACTTTGCCATGAATCTGATGCAGGAAAAGGGCCGGGCCCTGGTGATGTCTAACCGGGCTACTTCGGATGAAATCGTACAACAGGTTGTCTTTAGCTACGGCGATACTGAGAACAGCCGTCTGGCGGACAACGGGGATTACCGCTTTTTGGAACTTCGACCTTTGGAAACCCCTACGGGGTATACCAACACGGTTTTTGAAGAGTACTAGGACAGGCCGCTTTTTACCAAGCCCGTATCTGGTCAAACGAAAAACAACCCCTTAACGGGAAGCTCTGAAACCTTTTTACAATTAGATCTTTCCAAAAACCGCAACCCGATGAAAACCCGAACGCAAACATATCCGATCCTTCTGGGCATACTAGTATTTTTTGTACTGAGTATTCCCCAGGAACTGCAATCCCAGGAGGATGCGAGCCCGGAAAACTTCCGGGTTAAAAGTCCTTTTCACAATCAGTTGTTTTTTAACCGGTTTCTGATCAACCCAACATTTTCCCTGGTCCGCGAAAACAAGTCCTATTTAAACATCATGCACCGCAACCAGTACGCTACGTTTGAAGATAATATCCAGAATTACTATCTCGGATTTTCAAATAAGATGAATGAGCGTACGGCACTGGGAATTGGCGTTTATGGACAGTGGGAGGGTGTGGTACAGGAATTCGGATTCAATGCGAATTACGCGACCTCTGTAAGACTTGGGGAGAAGACCAAATTGGCTTTCGGAACCAACCTTACCTATATTAGTCAGGGGTTGGACCGCAACCGAATTGTCGCTCCCGTGGATGATCCGCTCTTGCAGGAAAGCAGCAAACAGAACCAGATTGCGATACAACCCGGGATGGCACTGACCGTGGGGAGGTTCGATGTGGGCCTATACGCCACGAATCTCATCCGCTATAACCAAACTACTAATGAACTTCTGACGGGTTTCAGCACGGATAACCTCCGGGCTTCGCTTCAATACACACATTATCTCTCAGCCACATCCGGATTCTTTGAGGGCGGCCGGATTATGCCTTTGGTGCAGGCGGGGACAGATGGATTGGACCGGTTCGCGTATATCGGTTCACTTTTGCTGGACCTGCCCGAGTACGGCTGGTTGCAAACCACCTTTGACCCGACCTATGGCCTTTCTATGGGATTGGGCGTAAACCTGAGTCAGCGACTTTCTATGGGATATCTGATGGAGAAAGATCTCTCCGAAACCGGCGGGAATTTAGGCTGGAACCACGAGATCTCCCTGGCTTATTCCATTCGGGATGATAAAAATGGCGGGCACGAAGGATTGGTGGAGACCAGTACGGACAAGCGAATAGATGATATTGTCCGGAATTATGAAGAGCAAATCCTGGAACTCCGCGCGGAAGCCGGGGGAGCGGACGCCGCAGCAGCCACACTCGCCTTGGAGAACAGGATGATCCTAGATGAGCTTATCTGGCGGCAGGATTCCATAGAGAATGCCAGGAACGATCAACTCGAGCGTAAATTCGAAACCCTGGTACGC
>NZ_JBAVZJ010000339.1:0-4495 GCF_049588695.1 Robiginitalea sp. | reverse complement strand
ATGGTTTTGGCCGGAGAAACAGCAACGAAACAGATCCGGTGAATGAAGGTACCATTTTCAGACTGGGATCGCTATCAAAGGGATTTACCGGGGTTTTGGCGGCGAATATCAGGTATGAAGGCAAAGTCAACTGGGAGGATAAGGTTACCGATTATATCCCAGGATTTCAGATGGGGGACCTTGCCAATACGAATCGCATCACCCTTTCGCATTTATTATCTCATACGTCCGGAGCTCCCTATCACAGTTATACCAATCTGGTAGAAGCCGGTTTGTCCGTATCGGAAATCGCAGGCCGCTTTAATGAGGTGAAGCCTATTAGCGAACCCGGAGCTGTGTATAGTTATCAATATGCTTTGTTTGCCCTATCCGGGGAAATCCTTTGTAAGGCTTCCGGAGAGGATATAGCGTCTTCCCTGGAAAACAGGCTGTTTAAACCTTTGGAAATGTGTTCCACAAATATGGATCACGAGGCCCTGATGGCCTCTGGGAATATTGCTTCACCCCATTATCGCAGGGGGAAAAGCTGGAGGCCACGCAAACTGGTCGACAACTACTACAACGCCATCCCGGCAGGCGGTATCAATGCCAGCGCAGGGGATATGGCGCGCTGGATGCGTTTTTTATTGGGATATAATCCTGAAGTGATGCCGAAATCTGCTATTGAAGAGGCGTTTACACCTTTCGTAAAAATACCGGGACGGAGTAAGTATTATCAGCGTTGGCCGGGCCATGTTTCCTCCCATTACGGATTTGGATGGCGGATCCACAAATTTCGGGAGGCCGGGGAACCTGGTGAAAAGACTATTTGGCACCACGGGGGAAGTGTGAATAATTTCCGAAATGAAATTGCGCTGTTTCCAGAGTCCGACCTCGGAATCTGTGTCCTTTTAAATTCCAATTCCAGGCTTTCACGGACTGTGATACCTGATTTATACCAAATTGTGGAGGAGGTTTACAGGGAGGAACTGCCTGCGTCCATTAGCGAGGTTACCTCCATTGCTGTAAGCAGCGAATAAAATCAGGACTCCTTCGCCAATCCTGAATAATAAAAGCATTGCAGGGTCAGGTTTGCCCCGCCTGTAGTTTTAATTGAAACAGCTTTGGATTTATAGGGGATTCGCGCTAAAAGTATCTCCCTGTTCCAGGTCTCCGGTATCGTATCCCTTTTTAAACCAGCGCATTCGCTGTTCTGAGGTTCCGTGGGTAAAAGAGTCTGGGATCACGCGGCCTGTTTGCTGTTTTTGAAGCCGGTCATCTCCAATAGCATAAGCCGCATTAAGGGCCTCCTGAAGGTCGCCTGGCTGTAATCTTACCGTAGTCATTTCCTGGGAATGGTGGGCCCAAACTCCAGCGAGGAAATCGGCTTGCAATTCCAGGCGAACGGAATATTTATTGAATTCAGCAGTAGACATTTGCCCTCTCAGCCGGTCTACCTGATCTGTAATTCCCATCAATTTTTGTAGGTGGTGCCCTACCTCATGAGCGATGACGTAGGCCTGGGCAAAATCCCCTGGTGCATTCATGCGCCGTTCCATTTCGTCGAAAAAACTCATGTCCAGGTACAACTTTTCATCCCCGGGGCAGTAAAAAGGCCCGGTGGCGCTCGAAGCCCTGCCGCAGGCAGATGCTACAGCTCCGTTGTAAAGTACCAGGGTGGGCTCCCGATAATTGTCGATCAGACTGTTCCAAACATCCTCCGTGTTGGCGAGGATGGTTCTGCTGAAGGCAGCCATTTCGGACTCATCAGCACTTTCTTTATATGGACCCGAGGTCTGTCCCGAAACCGGACCCGCACCCCCTGTGATAAAGCTCAGGGGATTTACACCCGTGACCAGGCCCAGCAGCAACAGGATACCTATAATAATGAGACCTGTTTTCGAGAAAAGAAGTCTGATTAAGGGGGCGAGTAATAGTGGGTTGATACCTCTGCCACCCATTCGGGGCCCGCGCTGGCCCCTGCGATCTTCGACATTTGAGCTCTGCCGATTGCCTTTCCATTTCATATTTGTAAAGCTTTCATATTGTAACTTCCTAAATATAGGGAATTATGTTTTTGATTTACAAGTACACATAATTACTTTGTTTTTTCATAGACGACCCTACCATCAAAAATGGTCATCACCACTTCTGTGTTGAGGATATCTTGCTCGGGAACGGTCATTATATCCTGGCTGTAAATAGTGAAATCAGCCAGTTTTCCGGGGGTGATCGACCCTTTAATCTCCTCCTCGAAGGCACCGTAGGCTGCGTCCAGGGTGTAGGACTTCAGGGCCTGTTCACGTGTCATACGCTCTTTGGGTTCATAGCCCCCTTCAGGGGTTCCCTTAAGCGTTTTCCTACTGACACTTGCGTAGAAACTCGGAATAGGGTTCAGGGGTTCCACGGGGACATCCGTTCCATTGACTACCGGAATTCCACTTTCCAAAAGGGATTGCCACATATATGCCCCTTCCTTAATACGTTGTTCCCCCAGGCGGTCTATGGCCCAGGGTCGGTCGGAAGATAAATGAATCGCCTGCATTGCAGGGATTACGCCGAGTTCCGCAAATCGGGGAATATCTTCAGGATGCAGGTGTTGGGCGTGTTCAATCCTAAAACGGTGGTCACCGGTGTGTTCGGGCATTTCCACAAAAGCGGCCTCGTATCTATCGAGGATTTCACGGTTGGCGCGGTCTCCTATGGCATGGGAACACACCTGAAATCCATGCTGCAGGCCATTCAGGGCCGTTTCCTTTACAAAATCCATAGGAAGGGTTTCATGGCCGAAGTGGCCGGGCCGGTCTGAATACGATTCCAAAAGCCAGGCCCCGCGGGAGCCCAAAGCCCCATCACAGTTCAGTTTAACCGAACGGATCGTCATGAGGTGATCCGGGTCGACCAGGGGTCCCCGGGCGTACCATTCCTCCAGCAATTCCGGATCCCACCCTGTGAGCATGGTATAAAGACGGACATTCATCTTGCCCTCTGCCTTCATCTGTTCAAATAATGCAATGGTCTCCCTGCCAATTCCAGCATCGTGAAATCCTGTGATGCCGTCTCGTTGGCAGGCGGCTACGGCCAGTTCAAAGGCTTTACGGTCCGTTTCCGGAGTACTTTCGGGGATATTTCTTGTAATTAGAGTCTGTGCACGTTCATTAAAAACCCCTGTGGGCCTGCCCAGGTCATCGCGGATAACTTCTCCTCCTTCCACTTCAAGTGGATCTATACCTTCCTGGGGCAGTAGTGTAAGGCCCGAAATTTCCATGGCCTTGGCGTTGGCAAAACCCGCATGTCCGCTTGCATGTCTGAGGTACACAGGATTGTCCGGGGATACTGAACTTAACAAATCATGGGTTTGGAAACCCTTTACAGTTTCTTCGGGCATTTGGTCCCACTTGCTCTGATGCCACCCCCTCCCGGTAATCCATTCACCCGGGGCAGCTGTTTTCACTCGTTCCGCCACCGCATCTACAATTTCCTGGTAACTTGTGGTGTTCATCAGATCCAAATTCATCTCGTTGTAACCGAGGCCCATAAAGTGCCCATGTCCTTCAATCAGACCGGGGGTCATCGTCCTGCCTTCCAGGTCGATAAGCTGGGTCTTTTCCCCTTTATAGGCTTCGGCCTGCTCAAGGCTGCCGGCAAAAATTATAAGATTGTCCTTTGTGGCCACGGCTTCAACTGTGCTCTGAGTGGTGTCCACAGTATAAATGGACCCTCCGTAAATCAACAGGGTGGCCTCCTCTTTTTTGGGAGAGGAACAGGCTGAAATAAGAAAAAATGCCAAAAGAAAGCAACTGATTGCAGGATTTGGTAAGCGCATAGGTTGGTGTTTTAGTTGAAGGATCAAGGTACGATTATAAAAGATTTTAAAAAACCGCAGGAATGCCTTAAAGATGGTGAAAAACGTTGTGTTTCCCTTTGAAAATAAGGATTAGAGTAACGTCAGTCCTGGTGGTTTATGGATATCATTAAAACCTGCAGTTCATTGTTAAAGGAACTAATTGACTCGGCTAATTTACGAAGCAGGGATTCAAAACTGCAGATATGCGTTAAGGCTACAAGGCTTTTTTTAATCCATCGATAAGCTGATCGATTTCTTCGGGACTCGTGTAGTGCATAAAAGACATTCGAATGACCCCCGGATCTCCTGGAATCTCCATATCCATAAGGGGCCGGACCGCATAAAAATCCCCGATACCGAGCATTATTTTATGGCCAATAAGCGCCTGGTATACCTCGTTAATATCTTTTTTCAAAGGAAGGATAGAAATGATAGGAGCACGTGAAGTTGCGCGGCCGGGGCCGACCAGGCGTATATCCGAGCGCGAATTGAGGAACTTTAAAAGTGGTTCCATAAGCTGTTCTTCGTGCTGGTGAAATAGCTGGTTTAAAGCATTATTGCGCTCGGCGGGGGAGGCCCCGGCCTTAAAATGATGCTCGTAAACGGCATCAAAATAATCGATGATTCCCTGGGCCGAGGCGATTTGGGCGTGATCCGGACCGGCAGGGG
>NZ_JBAVZJ010000338.1:0-3523 GCF_049588695.1 Robiginitalea sp. | reverse complement strand
GGCAGGCATAAACTCCTTTCCCGTGTGCTGCATGATGAAACCACCCAGGATGACAATCGCCAGGGGTATACTCAGAAAGGCCACTTTATTGCGCAGGGCCCACCTGAGGATCTGACTGTAGTATTTTCTAAAAAGTGTAAACCCCGCGAGCAGGCTAAAACAAATCAACCCCACAAATATCAGGTTAATCAATATACTGCGATCAAAGCCCAGGGGGCGCCAGTAGGTCGCCAGAAGGAATACAATGGCAGCGGCGGAAATGATGATATTGCAAAGCGTAGCCTGCCTTTCAGAAAGTGAAAAACCCTTAAAAAGCCGCCCTGCCAATTCCGCGTTTTTCAGGGGGCGTACGGTGCCAAAGGCCATGAGTGCCAACCCCAACCAATACCCGTAAACAATTCCTACAAGGCCCGTAATGATGAGAACCACACTCAGTACATACCCCAAAACACTCTTACTCCGCTTTTTCTGAAACAGGAAGGCGGCAAAAGGGGGAATCAGGAAGAGGGCGACAATGATGGACGCCGTCAGGGCAAAAGTCTTGGTAAAAGCGAGGGGGCGGAATAATTTTCCTTCGGCTCCGATCAGGGTAAAGACCGGGATAAAACTGATGATGGTCGTCATCACAGCTGTTACTATGGCCCCGGAGACTTCCGCAGAAGCATTGTATACAATGGTATTTACCGGGAGTTTTTTCTTATGCTCCTCCAGGTGCCGTATAATATTTTCAGATAAAATAACCCCTACATCAACCATGGTGCCTATGGCAATGGCAATACCTGAAAGGGCCACGATATTTGCATCCACCCCAAAGATCTTCATGGCGATAAATACCATCAGCACCGCCACGGGCAAGAGGCCCGAGATCAGAATCGAAGCCCTGAGGTTAAAAACCATTATCACGATGACCAGGACCGTGATAAGTATCTCCAGGGTGAGGGCCTCATTCAGGGTTCCCAGGGTTTCCTCAATCAGCTCCGTCCGGTCGTAGAACGGGACAAGGGTTAGTTGTGTGGTTCTCCCATCGCTGAGTACTTTTGTGGGCAACCCGGCGCTGAGCTCCCGTATTTTATCCTTGACATTCTCAATAACTTCCAAAGGGTTAGAGCCATACCGGGCGACCACTACTCCGCCGACGACTTCAGCACCCTCCTTGTCGAGTATTCCCCTCCGCTCCGCTGGGCCCAGGGAGACTTTTGCCACATCACCAATACGCAGGGAAGTATACGCCTCTGAACTGACTACCGTATTCCTGATATCTTCCAGAGACTCAATATACCCCAGACCCCGAACCAGATATTCCGCCTTGTTGATTTCCAGGGTTTGGGCTCCAATATCCCGATTGCTCCGCTTTACGGCATTGACAATCTGTTGCAGTCCAATCCCGTACTGCTTCATAAGCTCCGGATCTATATCGATCTGGTACTCCTGAACATATCCGCCAATGGAAGCTACTTCCGAGACACCGCCGGCAGCCGACAGGGCGTACTTCACATAGTAATCCTGAATACTCCTGAGCTCCTGCAGGTCCCAGCCACCCGTGACATTGCCGTTTTCATCCCGTCCCTCCAGGGTATACCAGAATATCTGACCCAAACCGGTGGCATCAGGGCCCAGGGCAGGGTTCACCCCTTCCGGCAGGAGGTTGGTCGGCAGGGAGTTTAGTTTTTCCAAAATACGGCTGCGGCTCCAATAGAACTCCACATCCTCTTCAAAGATGATATAGATGCTGGAGAACCCGAACATAGATGAACTCCGCACCGTCCGCACCCCGGGAATCCCCAAAAGGGAGGTGGTCAGCGGGTAGGTAATCTGATCTTCAATATCCTCAGGGGAGCGTCCCGGCCATTGGGTAAAAACAATCTGCTGGTTCTCCCCAATATCCGGAATGGCATCCACGGCCACAGGGTTTCTGGGCAGGGACCCGGTATCCCAGTCAAACGGAGCATTGACGGTACCCCATCCGACAAACAAAAGGAGTAACAGAACCGCAATCAGCTTATTCTCTATAAGAAATTTAATGCCTTTATTCAGCATAGGAATCAATTCTTAAACCATTAGAAATCGCACAAACGACTAGCCTGAATCAACAGGTTTGACCCGAACGGCAAGGCGCCATCAGGTCTGAATTTCAATGGGTTTAAAAATCAAATGAGAAAAGTCTGATCCAGGATCTGGACGTCCCGTATCAGCGGAGGGGGAGCATAGTCCTTAAAGTGCGAAGTATCCCCCAAAGGGCCTTCGAAAAGACGTATATAGCTGTAAACAAAAGAAGTGACAAAGAGCTGCTGCTCAAAAGTCATGGGCTCAAAAGAGAGATTCAGTTCCTGCTGGCCTTCCACCACAAAGGCTACATCCGAGCAACAATCCATGTCCATTTCCAGGTTCTCACAAGAGGAAGCCGTTGTTGCTGGTTCGGGGTTCATGGCACAGGCCTCAGCACTTTCGAAAAGACTGAGGTCTACCAGATGATCCCCACAGAAGTGCATCCCCACGGAAAACGAAAAGGTGGAGAACAGCACCAAAAGTGCCATAAAAAGGGATGCTATTTTAAAAACAATTGCCTTCATGGTTCTTACAAAACTATGAAATATTCCGGTTTGCCGCATTAAAATATCTGAAACCAGGGTCCGGGATGGAAGCATCCTTGCCTATAATCCACTACTTCCAACTTTCATACCCTCACCCATAGAACCTTGAAATAAGGTGTTTTATTGTGTTTATGGTGGAGTAACATAAAGGTAGGCCATCCATTCTGAGTTACTTCACAAAATTCACAAGGGTCTCAAAAGTGTTCATGCCTCCCGGAAAGCATTTTTTATGAATAAATGATTATCTTAAGTAACCAGAAACCAGTTAATTGAGCAATATACCTCCCTTTTCAGTGCCTATAAACCTCTTGTCATTTTTGGTCGTCGGGTACCCACTTGCACTTTTTTTCCAGAGTGCCGATATGGGCCAGAGTATATCGATCGCAGAACCTTTGGAGATTACCAAAGCTCTTGTTACCTCATTCTTTTTTGTGGGGTCTTTTGCAGTGATGGGTTTATACATGCTACTCCTGTTTGTACAAAACAAAAAACAGGATTACTTGTTATACGCGTTTTACCTCTTACTATTTACATTTTACTTTTTCCTTCGGATTGACGATGTATTGAGGTTTGATATTTTTCAAAAATCCTATGAAATCCACAAACATCTTCTCACTCCTTTACTTTTTGTAATCACCTCCGTGTACGTTCGGTTTATCAATGTGTTTGCAGATATCCGGCAATACAACGTCTCCTTTTCAAAACGCCTCGACATTTTTTGCGTTCTGATGTTCCTGACAGCCGCGGGTCTTGTCCTCTACACGGGCATAACTCAGGATTTTGAATGGGTACGGGAGCACAGATCATATTTCACGATCCCAATGCACCTGTATACCTTGCTGGCACTAATTCGGGCATTTATTATCATCAAATCTAAGATCAGACACTATATCCTGTGGAGTAATATTTTTCTTTTTACATTTTCAATTATC
>NZ_JBAVZJ010000337.1:0-2250 GCF_049588695.1 Robiginitalea sp. | reverse complement strand
GTTGAATTTCGCAAGGTGTAAAAGGATTTCATATTATACGGATTTTACCAAATCTATTCGTTTTAAAGATAAAACCCTATTAGCCCGAATGACCTCCAATAGGAATAAATATTTTCGATCCTGAAATCTAAAACTTCAATTTCACCGTATATAGACACTAAACAACTTAAAATTTAAGTTTAGAAATTAATTTTCACACTTATGACAGAGACAAAAAACAACAACGGACTTAAAGTATTGGCCGGTATTCTGGGAGTTATTCTTCTGGGTACCATCATTTATGCGGTCAATCTGTATCAGGACTCAAAGAAAAATGAGGCTATCCTGATGAAGGAAAAAGAGTTAGTTGTAGAAGATCTGACAAGCCTGAAGTCGGAATACGACAAGGCCATTATGGAGAGCAATCAAACCAATGAAGAATTGGTGGCTGCTCGTGACAATATCGCGAAATACATCGATTCGGTTAGCGGTATGAAAGCAGATCTGGCTAACCTTTCCCGCTATCGCCGACAGGTAGGTGTTTTGAAGAAAGAGCGTGAGGAGTTATTGCGTCAGGTAGATTCTCTGAAGCAATCCAATACCCTTATCGCTATGCAACGTGACAGTACGTTTGTAGAATTGGAGAAGCAAAATGTTTTCAACGATTCCCTGGTTGTACAGAATACGCAATTGGCCGATGCGGTCGAACGCGGATCAGCACTTAGCCTCACAGGATTTGTGGTAGACGCCGTTCGCGAACGCAACAACGGGACTCTGCGTTCCACAAATAGCGCCAGGAGAACAGACCGTTTAAAAGTTTGTTTTACAGTAGCTGACAACGTTATTGCCGAGGCGGGAGACCGTGAATTCTACATTGAAGTTCTGGATCCCAACGGAAACGTTATGGGAGGAACCACTTCCAAAACCATGGAGGAAGGTCCTTCAATCACCTACACCAAGAATACCAATTTCTTTTACGAAAACGCCGCTTTAGATGTTTGTGATTACATCAGTAATTACGCCGGGGAGTTTCAAAAGGGGAATTACATGGTCAACGTCTATGACGATGGGCTCAAATTACTCGGAACTTCGAAGTTTGAGCTGAGGTAGAAGTAGTTTTAATATTTACAGTAAAAACCGCCTAATATTCTTTAGGCGGTTTTTTTATGGCTTCCCGCCACCTTGCCCAAAAGGGTCCCGGGAAAGTGTAGTTCAAAAAAAAGTGGCTGCTCTTAAGGCAGCCACTTTAATAAATCTCTCGATTTACTTGTTGAGATGGCCTACCATCTGTTCGGGCCGTACCCAGGAATCGTACTCTTCAGCGCTCACATAGCCGAGCCGCACAGCCTCTTCTTTGAGGGTAGTGCCATTTTCATGGGCGGCTCCCGCGATTTCAGCGGCCTTGTAATACCCGATTTTAGTATTTAGGGCAGTGACCAGCATCAGGGAATTGTTCAGGAGTTTTTTTATGGTCTCCCGATTGGGTTCAATGCCTGAGGCGCAATGGGCTTCAAAACTTTTGCAGGCGTCCCCCAATAACCCGGCAGACTCCAGTGCATTGGCGGCCATCAGAGGTTTAAAGACGTTGAGTTCATAGTGGCCCTGGGTTCCCCCCACAGTGATAGCCACATCGTTGCCCATTACCTGGGCGCAGACCATGGTAAGCGCCTCGCATTGGGTGGGATTTACTTTGCCAGGCATAATCGAACTTCCGGGCTCATTGGCCGGTATCAGAATTTCTCCGATTCCCGAACGCGGTCCGGAAGCCATCATACGGATGTCATTTGCAATTTTATTGAGGGATACGGCGAGTTGTTTAAGGGCACCATGCGTTTCCACAATGGCGTCGTGGGCTGCGAGGGCCTCAAATTTATTCGGTGCCGTCGTAAAGGGGAGTCCCGTAAAGCTGGCGATGTATCGGGCTACAACTTTATCATATCCGTCGGGCGTATTGAGTCCTGTACCCACAGCAGTACCTCCAAGGGCGAGTTCCCCAAGATGATCCAGCGTATAGCGCAAGGCTTTAAGTCCGTGATCCAGTTGGGCCACATAGCCCGAAAACTCCTGACCAAGGGTGAGGGGGGTTGCATCCATAAGATGTGTCCTGCCAATTTTTACAACATCCATATAGGCCTCTGATTTGGCCTTGAGGGTATCCCGCAGGGCGGTAACCCCGGGGATGGTCACTTCTACGACCTTTTTGTACACGGCGATATGCATTCCGGTGGGGAAGGTGTCATTGGAGGATTGGGATTTATTGACATCATCATT
>NZ_JBAVZJ010000336.1:0-1968 GCF_049588695.1 Robiginitalea sp. | reverse complement strand
TAGGACGAATTTTTACGTACACTTACCGTATCCCGTATCAGTTCCACGGGGTCCTGGATAAGGTTTTTTCCAATACCGTCCAGGGTGAGGGACCGCCAGTTATCGGGTTTGCGCTGAACCAGTACTTGTTTGGTGAGGTAGAAGTAATCTGAAAAGGAAACTTCTTTCTTTCGACCTTCTGTTATGGCCAGGCCGTGGGCTACAAGGTCTACCTGGCCGCTTTGAAGGATTTCGAGCATCTGGTCCAGGTCCTGTGCCACCCGCAGTTCCAGCTCAACCCCAAGGTGTTTCGCCAGGCGCGTCAGCATCTCGTATTCATACCCCATGGGTTGCCCGCGATAGAGGAAATACCCTGTGGCGCTGTAGGAGATAAGTGCCCGCAATTTCCCATCTTCCCGGATCTCAGGGAGATCCCGCTGCACCAGGGCCGATTTATTTTCAGGGGCATCCCCGGCCCGGGTACCCTGGCAGGCTAAGGCCAGGGCCAAAAGGCAGAAGGCAATACCATATCGAACCAATTTTGCTTTCAAATCAGCAAAAGGTAAAAAATTTCAGGGAGAAATAGGCCAGGACTATCCGGGTTGGGAAGACTTCATATAGGAACAAAGCAGCCACGAGAGGCAGGTACTTAATAAATTTCAGCTCGGGAAATACTATTTAAAGGCAGGTATATAAGTCTATCGACCGGCTATTGCGTTTGAAGAAATCTCGAGGGACGCAGCCAATTCCCGCTCCATATCTTCAAGCCAAAGGGTAGACATGGAATCCGCGATAACTACGACTAAAAAAAGGACGAGGACAATGCCCAGAATGGTCAGGCAGCGGGCGCAGAATAATTTTTCGGAGGCTTTCATATTAATTGTAATAGGTTGGTATTCACCAAGCAATTTACAAAATCAGCATTAAATTAACAAATAATTAAGAATTGAATCTGATCGGTTTACCTGGTTCCCCATGGTTTTTCCTGCAGTCTGACTGAATCCAGAGGTTTTCGCAATGCTCCGGGAGTAAGAATCCTGGGCACCCCAGCCTATTCAGTACTTTTTTCGGCCCTGGGGCTTAGAAAATACGTCAGGGCACCCACGGCCAGGATCCCCGCCCCCATCAGGCTTTCCTGAGGCTGATTCACGATAAGGTACCCCAGGATCCATACACTGAAGAGCAGGAAGAGCAGGGGCAACCACGGATAAAAGGGCGACTGGTAATACGTCGCAGATGGATTGCGTTTTCTCAGGATAAAAACCCCACCCACGGCAAGGGCGGAACTCAGTTGCAATATAAACCCGCAATAGAGCAGGACACTTTCAAAGGTTCCCGTCAAGATGTAAAAGATACTGATAACGGCCTGAAACCAAATCGCCAACACCGGGAGGCTATTTTTGTTTTTAAGCCTTAAAAACCCCCAGAGTTTATAGTCTGCACTCATCGCCATGGAGACCCGGGGCCCCACCCATACCATGGCACTAATGCTGGAGATTAAAAAAAAGGCGATTAGTAAGTTGATTAAGGCAGCGCCTTTTGAGCCAAAAACAGCTGTAGCAAACACATGGCCGACGTCTATTTGACCCTTTAAAGCCTCCAGACTGCCGTGTTTGAGGAACACCAGCTGCAGGAGGACGTAGAGGAGGGTGACCACCAGGGTACCCCGTACCAGCGCTTTTGGAAGATTTTGAGAGGGGTGTTCAACCTCATCCAGAATATAGGCAGCAGCATTCCAACCGGTGTAGGAATAACTTACATACACAAAGGCTATGGCAAATGAAGGGGTCAATACTTCCAGGGTCCAGGATCCCGAAAAGTCCAAAGCAGAGGCGGCACTACCTACCCAAAGTCCGGTTGCGATCAGGAAGAGGAGCAGCAGTACCTTAAACCAGGTGGCTAAGGCCTGAAAGCGACTGCTCACCCTGAGGTTAAAGGAATGGATTCCCGAAATTACAATTACCGTTCCCACGGCCAATACGGGAGGTG
>NZ_JBAVZJ010000335.1:0-4465 GCF_049588695.1 Robiginitalea sp. | reverse complement strand
CCCATATACCATTTTCCGATACCGTTGGGATCACCTTTTTTAAAGGTATAAGGACCTTTGGGCACCTGTGATTGCCCATAAGACGGATTCCAGCAAAGCAGGCTCAGGGCCAATAAGGGGAAAAGAAGGAGACGGGCTCTGAAGAAAGTAATAAAAGGCTTCGAATAGTGGGCCCGTCCTGGCCGCCTGCCATTGAAATGAGTTGTCATTAGAAATGTGTTGACTTTTGGGGTTTGTTATACTCTAAAAAGAATAGTAATTCGGAAAAGATCAAAATTAACCAATTCTAATCCCGTTTTGAAGGCCTATAACCTGAAGTTGTAGCGAATCTTTAATAAGATTTGCTCATTTTGAAGGGTCCAGGTGTTGTTCAGATCGTTAAAAGTATTGTGATTGATCACCAGAAAAACATCCCCCAGGGGTGAAAATATCCAATGAATCCGGGCGTTCAGGCCCAGGGTTCGACTGTCAGTATCGTATTGCAGGTAACTGTTGAGTTGCAGATTAGAGTTGACATTAAAGCGGACCCGTAAGCCTGCGAGCGTCTGTTCGAAATCACCCCAGGGGAGGCTCCCGATATTGCGTAGGGCACTGAGTTCAAAACCGAGCAAAGGAGCGGGATTCCAGTTCAGTTGGAGTTCAATTTCATCCAGGCGTCCGTCGTAGAACGTGCCAAACCACCAGGAAACCTGCCCATTCAGCCTGCGTTTGGCTGCGAATTCGGCTTCCAGTCTATAGCGCATAAAATGGTACTCTCCTTCGGGGATCACCACGTCATCGGCAATCTCAAAGGGCACGAGGATATTCTCACCTACCGGGCGGATGTTGCCTTCCAACCGATCACCGCTTTCAAGGCGCCAGTTTACCGGAGCTGTAAAAACACTATAAGACTGCCAGGGTCCGCTGATATTCCGGACATAGGTTACAAAAAGTTCATTGAACATTTGCCGCACCCAGGGCCACTCTGGCCTGGGGGCAAAGGTGGCACCGATTCGGGAATAGTGCACCCCTTTTCGCCTTACAAACCCGAGGGAAGGATCGAATTGTTCTCCAATCCTGGAATAGGTCATCGCCACATCCCACCGGTCATTGGGGTAGTCTATTTTAAAGCCGAAGGCGGAGGTGTCATCGGTAAGGTCTTCTCGTTGGGTATACAATCCCCAGACACCGGCTATAAAATTCTTGTCGCCGTTGAAGCGAGTGGTCTGATACGTAAAATCTCCTCCGGACATCCAGCTCCCGGGCCGGTTCAGAGGGTCTCCGATGGAAGCGATCACCCCAACGGAGCTCTCCCGGAATACATTGTGGCGTACGCGCATCACCCCCATTTGAGTCGCCTCAATCGTATTGTCCTCCGTCACTACTTCGCGCGTCCGCATGCCCAGACCCCCAAAAGCCGTTTTGCCAATCCTTCCATTTAATTTTACGCCTGCCAGGATCGGAACCTCGGTATTGTCTACCAACCCTATACGACGGCTAAAGAAGGGGAGTACGGTGTTGCTTCCGGTGCCAAAACCGAATTCGAAAATATCAGCACCCTCCAGGAAAAAAGTCCGTTTTTCGGGGAAGAATAGCGGGAAGCGCGTCAGGTTCGTCTGCCGTGTATCGACCTCTGTCTCTGCAAAATCCGTATTCACGGTAAGGGTAGCCAACACATTCGGGCTAATGCGCTGACTGGCATCAAGACTGGCTTCAAAATCAAATTCAGCGGAGTCATCAGGCCCCACTTTGTGAAGATCTCCCACCAGGGAGGGACGCACATTAAGGCCTAATCCAAAATTGAATTCGGGGAGTGCAGTCAGCAGGCCCGCCCTGCTGGTCTGCCCAAAAAACTGGTCTCTTTGGACATTGGCCCAACGGATGGTTTCCAGGTTGCGCTGAATTCGCCGCTCTACATTAAAGCCCCAGGTATCCGAGCCTTTTTTATAAGAAATACTTTGAATGGGAAGAATTATCTCAACGGACCAGCCATCGTCAATCAGCGCAATGCGGGCATCCCAGACCGCATCCCAGTCTTCGTTTTCAGATTCGCCCCGGTTGGATACCAGCGCATCGTAACGGGCGCCGTAGGCATTCACCGCGAAAATAAAACCGGATTGCCCGTCCATAAAAGGATCCAGCACCACCTTTATATGGTCCTCTTCAGATATATCGGCATCCCTCAGTTTCGAAAATCGAACCAGGTCCTCGGGAGCCTGACCCCTGCACTCGATACCTATGACCACCGTTCGGGGACTGGCCAGCACCCTGACCCGGGTTTCTGCACTGGGTGTCCCTTTTTCAACAGGTACTATAGTCAGGAAGGCATCGGCCATTGGGGCGCTTTCCCAGTCTGTTTCATCCAGTAGTCCGTCTAGTTTGATAGGCGTATTGAGCACTCCGGCGCTCAGTTCAGGCCGGGTATCGGATTGAGCCATGCCTGCGAAATGAAGTAAACAAATAAAAAATAATAGCCCCCCATTTACCAAAACGCGGTTGGGGAAAATAGTCGGTTTGAAATCTTCTGGGTTCAAATAATCCAAACGGGCAACCTTTTAATTTTAGAAATAAAGTTCAATGATGGCACTGGATTTAATAGAATTTTGATTCGGGAAATACACCTTAAAACTGCACGCCATACTCCGAGGGAAAGGGGGCGGGGATACGATCCTTTGATTCTCCCAGGTTCTGTCTCAGGTCGATTTCGATTCCCCTGGCGATGGTGGAGATCGGGACATCGTTCGAGGTCCCTTCAAAAGGGTTTTCCCCTGTCCGCCCTATGCGCTCCATGGTATGGAACATCCAGGCCACAGCCGTATAAATAGGAATGGTAAACCAGATAAAGAGATCTCCGAGGACGGGATATGCGCCTGAGATATCCTGTCCGATATCCATAAACTGCGGAACTAGTGCCATAGGCAAAAGCATCAGCAGCAACCACATAAAATAATGGTTCAGCGTGGCGTATTGACGGGGATACGGAAAATTCTTAATGCGTTCGGTCTGCCCCTGCAGGGTGAGGAGTTCCTGAAGAATCGCTTCGAGTTCCAGAAAGGAAAACTCCCAAATTACCCCTTGTTCTTTCAAGGTCCTCAGGTGGTGGGATTGCAGGTAGAGGATAGCTGTCTGAACATTGTTTTTATCCAGGGCATACGCCAGGTCCCCATCACTTAGGTATTCCTTCAGGTCCGCTTCAAGGGTGGCCCCTTCTTCCGGGGTGCGAATACCCCATTCGCGATTCGTTCTGTGTTTGCTGGTGGTCTCCCAGGTTCTCGGACTGCGCATGGCGTGCCTGAGGGCAGTCATCCAGGCAATATGCCGGTAGGTAAGCGCTTTGATGGCTTCCCGAATATCGATAGCCCTGGACTGGGATTGCACATGCTCTTCGGTAAGCATGTCCTGTACAAAAACGCCAAAAGTTCGGGAGGTATTCACAATCCCGCCCCATATTTTCCGGGCTTCCCAGATCCGTCCATAGACGGCATTATTCTGGAAACCAATAATAAAAGCCACGGCGGTTCCGATAAGGGCCATAGGAGTCCAGGGTATTCGCAGCCATTGCAGGTCCAGAAAATAATAGGCCGCGACCCACAAAGCAATGATGAATATAAAAAGGAGCGTCTCAAATCGCGTCCATTTGACCATGTCCCATATGCGATATACCCTTCCCGTATACATAACAGCGCCTATTTAATCATTTATACCCCCCCTGAGTGATTCTTTCCAATAGAAACCAGTGGCCCAATGCCCCGGGGCGGACTTTTAAATTTTTGAAACGGAGCTTTAAAGTAGAGATAATTTTCGGATACGGGTTATTTCAACTGCTGTGCATCGTCCAAATAAAAACAGAAGTCATGACGGTCCATCCCGATTTTCGGATAATAAGTGATGGCATCCGGAGCTGATAACAAAATGAGTTTGGCCTGGGGAGTGTGCATTTTTGTGCAACGAATAAGCTCAGTGCCGATACCGCTGCCCTGGTAATTCCGATGCACCGCCAGATCGGAGAGATACGTACAGTACGCAAAGTCTGTGACACTGCGTGCAATCCCGACGAGTTTATCGCCGTCTCGTGCCGTAAGGATCAGATTGGCATTTTCGATCATAGCTCGTAAGCGCTCCATATCGCCTACAGGCCTTCGGGCTCCCAAGCCGGAATCTATCAGGATCTCCCTGAAGGCTTCAGGCGTCAATGTTTTTTCGAGAGTATAGGTGATCATAATTGGGCAATTAGCTATCAGAAAGATAACCGTTTCTCAGCAATTGATGCGATGTGCCGTGCAGGCTGCTTTTCGTTGTTTTGATTCCAGAAGTTTCAAATTTCCAGTTTTAGAAACCCTCTACGTTTTTGGAACTGGTTTTTGGGTGGATGCCCTATTCTGGTTAACCTTACAGGACCTAACGGTCAGCGGGATTTTCGTAAGGATTGGGGCTGGTTGAGCTATGGGTAGTTCTCTTTGACCTCAAAGCCTGCATCCTCAAATAC
>NZ_JBAVZJ010000334.1:0-2935 GCF_049588695.1 Robiginitalea sp. | reverse complement strand
ATATAAGGCGTTTGTTCGCTGAAGAAATTTTCCCAGCCAATCTTTCCCCTGGTCCGTAAGTCCAGCGACTGTTCTGTATTTAAAAGAAAATCAATGTCTGCCCCGAGGTTCCAATCCCGCGGCAGAGAATAACGGAATCCGATATCGGCATCATTCCTTTGAATATCAGAGACGTCGTCCTGTGTGGTAATCAACGTATTATAATACAAATCAGCGGACCCGGGCTTACCCAGGGCACTGAGGATGGCATATAGATTTGGGGCCCTGCCTATTTCTTTTCCTCTCCTAAAATCTTCTCCATTTTCCGATCCCTCGCCAGTTCATCCACCAACTTGTCGAGATATCTTACCTGCCGGGTCAGGGCGTTGTCAATCTCCTCAATTCGATATCCGCATATCACCCCTTTTATCAAATGGGCGTTGGGGTTTAGTTCCGCTTTTTGAAAGAAGGTTTCAAAAGTCACTTTGTGATTGATCAGGCTTTGTAAATTCTGTTCGTCATAGCCCGTCAGCCACTCTATCACCTGATGCAGCTCGTCTTTCGTCCTGCCTTTCTTCTCTACTTTCGTAAGGTAGTGCGGATAAACCGAGGCAAATTTCATTTTTGCAATTCGCTCATTGTGCTCAGGAGTTGCTTTCATATGTTATGGTTTATAGGTCCTGCAATAAAACAGACAACCTCACTATGTCATTGATTGATCCAATGCTTTCTAAGTAGCCTCTGCTTATCTGTTAATTTGGGGACTTCTGTAATCTCCCCAGTTTCTCGATCGTACTTTAGACCGACTTTATGCAGTGTTTCCTGAAGTGGGAGAGGCTCAATTCCCGCAACATGCTTCTCCATAAAAACTTTGAGTTCAGCGAAGCCACTCAGAGCATATATCTCGTCAAATAAAGCATCGTCTTTAAAAGGCTTGTCTTTCCCGAACTTATCCAACAAATCTGCAATTAATTCCTGAACACCATAAGCACCATCGCTAAGCTCACGCAATCGTATGTCCAGGCATAAATTGATAAGTGTTCCTTTGAAATAAACATTCATATACTCATCGGGCATATCTATCACATTCTTGCTGAACTCGGTGAAAGGGATATCATTGGAAAACTGATTCATATTTGAAATCTTCTCCTCTAAAACCTCGAGGAAGTCCTCCAGTGATTCCATCTTTTGCTTTATCCGCATGTGGATGGTAAAATATTCCGTCATGCCCTCATAAAGCCATAAATGTTGAGAGAACTTCGGATCGGAGAAATCAAAATGAGCAATCTCATAGGAATGAAGCCCCAAAGGCTGCACTGTATGGAAAAACTCATGACTCGCCAGGCTAAAGACGGTTGCCTTCAATACCTCCACGTCAAGGGGAGAGTACGTTAGGAGAACTGTTGATTGGTTATGCTCTAAACCATCAGCGAAGTAACGCTCATTCTCTGTGTTCTCATTGTGGTAGACGATAAAAGTATATTTATCAGTCGCTAAATTCCCATCTAAATATTCCGTTTGGTTTTTGAGCAGGGGTGCAATAGATGCGGCTAATGAATCTGCTATTTTTTTTCCTGTACTCGAATAACTCGCGATACCGACAGATATATTGGGGAGTTCTATTGTCGTAGTATCCGGCTCTGCATACATCACTGGATTGTCCACTAAATATCTGTAGTTCTCAGCACTAAACTCGTCCTGATTTTTGGAAACACTCCGCTTTTCCAGGCTACTGGCACCATAAAGGCTTTCATTCTTTTTAACTACTACATGGTAAGGTAAGTCTTCCTGGTCTTTGAAGTATCCAAATATCGAATTTGGATTCAAAATGCAAACAGCTTCACTAAAGAAACTTTCTGCAGACCGATAAGGTCTGGGATCCTCAAAATCAAAGTTATTCCAACCTTGTCTTGCGAAGTACTCTATTCTATCCAGCCCTGCTGCCTTAAATATCTGCCAGCAATTGATATCCAATTTGTTCACCTCTAAACGTTCTCCCTCAGCATTAAATGCCTTAAAATCATTGACGAACTTCCCGAAGTTTGTATCATCATAAATTCCAGGGACAAGTTTAGGCAAGCAGAAATAGGCAGTGTCTGGCAAGATCCCTGAAAACTGAAGTTGGACCGGTATACTCCCATCTTCTACTTTGGTCAGGTCGGTGATATACCGGTACTCTTGTGGCTCCGTAATGTCGGCTTTACAGCCGCTGAGGATTACAAGGATAATGAAGTAAACCATTTTATTCATGACAGGATAATTTGTTTTTTCCAGATAGGATGAATTAGGCTATAATAAAGCCTGTGTTCAACAGTCTAGGCTATGTGTAGTTGGATGTCTTGATACGTAACTTCTAAGCACACAGCAAACTGAATTTTACGCGGATAGTCAAAAGTAGGCCAGACTAAATTATCCATGGACCGTGTAGTGCTTTGTTTATTTTATCTTTAGATGACTCACTATTACTCCAAACCCATCAGGATCCTGAATCATAATTCCATTGCCATTCCAATAAGGGTTTTTTGATTTAATTTTCTCAATATTGTGCTCCTCAATCTGTTCAACAATTTTATCATATTCAGCCTTTTCAGTAGGATAAAAAACCAATATGTCCTCGACATCAAATTGATGCTCAGCTTTGTGGTTGGAAGTGGTAAATTCCAAATGCCAATTATATCCTGGTTTGCCTATAAAGACACCACTATAATCATTGTGATTTTCAAAAGAGAACAAAACTTTCAAACCAATGATTTTGGTATAAAATTCTTCTATTAGCTTTAAATTGTCAGTGTGTCTCGCACTTCTGAATTCCATTTTTCTATTTTTTAATACTCTATGAGTATAAGTTGTTATTGAGTCGAAACAGGAGGCATCAGGGACTTTCCCCAATTCGCGTTCACCATATCGAATAAGCGAAACATTTTAAGTCTGAAATAATAAGAGTTTAAGTCTTCTT
>NZ_JBAVZJ010000333.1:0-4509 GCF_049588695.1 Robiginitalea sp. | reverse complement strand
GTATATAAAATGTTGTCTCCCGAAACGGAGTAAACTAGGTAACTATGCGGGTTTACCGACCCCCTGCCCTGTTTATTCTGTTGTATTAAATTTTGATTTATTATGCCAACACAAACCGCCATGATCTACGCTACCGTGGATGGACACACGAAGAAGATCTGCCAAAAGCTTCAGGAAATACTCAAAGCGCACGAGCAGCCCGCAGACCTCATTGCCATCGAGGACTTTAAAGGCGACCTATCCGAATACGACAGGGTTATTATTGGGGCGAGTATTCGCTACGGGGTACACGACAAAAAGATAATCGAGTTAATCAATACAAAACAAGCTGAGCTGGAATCCAAAAGGACGGCCTTTTTTTCGGTCAATTTAGTAGCCCGGAAACCTGAGAAAAGCAGTCCGGAAACCAACCCTTATGTGGTTAAGTTTTTTAAGACGATTACCTGGAAACCCGATTTGGTGGAAACCTTTGCCGGGATGCTGGAATATCCGAAGTACTCTTTTTTTGACCGTACCATGATCCGACTAATCATGTGGATGACCAAAGGACCTACCGATCCCAAAACCGTGAAAGAGTATACGAATTGGGATAAAGTAGCTTCCTTTGGCGAGCGCCTGGTGGAATTGTAAAATTACGGTCATCATCCATATAACGGGTTTTATCCCCGGGCTATTGGGTACCTTGAGGAATTAAATTTGAATGGATGTTTTCCAGACCCTTCAGCGCGTCTTTTCCTGAAACAATAATTCACACCTGCGCTTTTAAAAAGTCGAAAAAGCGCTACTTTCAAAGACATAAAACCAACCCTATGAAACCCGGCTTCCTTTTCTGCATTCCCCTGATCGCCCTGCTTATTGGGTGCAATACTACTCCCGAATCTAAAATTCCGACTACTGCCCTGAAGGGGGCCACCCTATTTGACGGCAATGGCAATCAGACCGGCAATGGCGTCATCCTCATTCAGGAGGGTCGGATTACCGCTATTGGGGGCGCTGAAACAGAAATTCCGGAAGGAGCTGAGATAGTTGATGTTTCAGGTAAATACATCACCCCTGGGCTGGTGGATGCCCATGTCCATTTTGGGCAAACCGGTTTTTATGACGGCCGGCCGGATGCGCTAGACCTCAGGGATACCCTCCCGTATGAAGCTGTGCAGAAGCAATTAGCCGCAAATCCGGATCGGTATTATGAGGCTTATTTGCGATCGGGTGTCACTGCGGTCTACGATGTAGGTGGTTACGAGTGGAGCCTGGGCCTCCCGGATTCAGCTGAGGAAAATTTGGATGCCCCCCATGTGGCAGCTGCGGGACCCCTCCTGACCCCGGTTCCCCAGGAAAACCTCGCCATCATTAATACCGTTGAAGGCAACCAACTCATCCAGCTGACCAGTCCTGAACTGGGAAGGGAAAGGGTTCAAAAGCAAACAGCACTCGGGGCTACGGGGATCAAAATCTGGATGATTGCCCTGCAGGACTCGGTCTTTATGAAAAGTCTGCGAGCAGTTAAAGAAGAGGTAGGCCGTCAAAACAACAAGCTTATTGTGCATGCCACTGACCTGGACCAGGCCAAAGAAGCCCTGCGCCTGGGGGCAAAAGTACTGGTTCACAGTGTGGATGACCTACCCCTGGATGATGAATTTATCGATCTTGCCCGAAAGGCCGGGGTCATCTACTGCCCTACCCTGGTGGTCGTCCGGGGTTACAACAATGCAGCAAAAGCCCTTACGAATAATTTCAGTGTCAAGGATCCCAACAATGTCGTGGATGCAGAAACGAAAAACAGGATCAATTCCGGGCACTTGTTCTTTAAGTATTACCCCAACCCCGAGCAATACGAGGAGAATATCTCGGCCAATTCAGAATACATAGACGGGCTGGAGGCTATGATGGCGGCCAACTTAAAGCGTGTTTACGAAGCCGGTATTCCCATTGCCCTCTCCACCGATGCTGGGAATCCGGGCACCCTGCACGGAATCTCCATCTATGACGAGCTGGAGGCCATGCAGCAAGCCGGTATTTCACCTGCGGACATTATCCCTATGGCTACACGAAATGGGGCTATTGCAATGGAAAGAGCAGAAGATTTCGGGACCCTGGAAGTAGGAAAAATGGCCGACCTGATCGTACTTGACAAAGATCCCTCCGCAGACGTCTCTAATTTCAGGTCGATTACCCACGTGATGCGGGCCGGGCTATTAAGGCCGGTGGATGTACCTTTTAACGATTAGGTGGTGGGCAGACTACGCGTCAACCAACCACTTTTATTCGCCGTAGCGATCGCGTAGGGGGTAATCCAGAACAATCCAAAAGTATATAAAATGCTGTAGGAATAGGCCCAGAACGATTCCGAAAGGGTATACCTGCGGGCGTAAAAAATCACCGGGAAGGTAGATAAAACCAGAATGCTGAACAGCGTCGAGCTCAGGAATAACAAGGGATGCGTGGCTACGAAATAAAGCATGAGAATCATCAGCGGGTAGCACAATACAATTTTCAGAAACTGGCTGATAAATAACAAACGTGCCCCGGCTTTGGAATCTTCCCGAAAGTCCGTAAAGACGTATTTAGCCATCTGGATGTTCTCACGTACATTACTCCTGCCCCATCGGGTAAACATCTTATGGAGTCCGCGAAATCCGTCCGGCACGTTGGTATAGGCATAGGCATTACGTTGAAACAACACGTGGTAGCCCTGCTTGAGAATCATATTGGTCATAGCCCGATCTTCCCCGATATCTGAAGGTTTCCCCATAAAGGTCTGGTTGATCCAGGCATCCAGGCAATTAAAAACCGCTTCCCTTTTGTAGGCGGCCAGGGCCCCAGGGGTACACAGTACCGAGTTCAAAGTACTCTCCGCAGACCGTACGAATTCAAAGCTCAGGACAAAACTTACATCCAGCATTTTTGGCAAGAGTGCCTTTTTGAGGTTGAGCACCCGGATATTCCCTGCAACAGCTCCACACTGTGGATTCGTTATAAATGGGCTCACCAGGTTTCGGAGGGTATTCTGATCTACTTCCGAATCGCTGTCCACAGTCACAAAAACATCCCCTGTCCCCAGGTTGAACCCGCGATAGAGCGCATGCCTTTTCCCCATATTTTTGGGTTGCTGATAAATAGCCACCTGGTCCCCGAGTTCTTCCTTCGCCTTCTGCATCCAGATCCAGGTGTCGTCCTTGCTCCCGTCATCAATACTGATCATCTGGATTTTTTCGCGGGGATAATCGCTGGCCGCCAGACTCTTTAAAGTGGCATAGACTTGCTTGCCTTCGTTATAGGCCGGAACGATAATGGTCACTGTAGGTAATTCCTCGTCGGAAACCGAGGCAATGGGCTTGTAGGTAAAATAACGATATAGGATGAAAAGGAAATAGAAAGCTTTAAAGAGGAAAAGCGCTCCGGTAAACATCATAAAGGCATATCCAAAGGTCGTACTCAGACGGCCAATATTGTACTGTTCAAAATCTGACTGCAGCACAAATACCAGGTTGACGGCACCAATAAGCAGCACCAGGGTACTGCCCTGTACAAAAATCCGCCAGGCATCAGCGGTATCAAAAAAAGTTCGCACCCGTTCCCCGGGCGAAGTGATTTTAGAAAGATTGGCCCCACCCTTTAGGGAGTTCAAAGCGTTTTTAATCTTCATAATAGCGGTTCTCGTGTGTAAGTGTATTCTCGTACGTATTGTTTTACGATCAAAAAGAGTTTTCAGATGTCGGATTTTTCAGAATTATCATAATCTTCACATCTACCCCTTTTTCTTTTCATATTCCACTATTTGACAGGCTCATTTTGCGAAGTTGGCACGCTGTTTTTTGAATGAGTGATTTCGTGGGAAGGAGGGGTTAAAGGTTGAAGTAAACAGTTTGCAGTGGCAGTTTGCAGTGAGAGACCGCAAGAAAATTAAATCCACGGTTACATCTATGGAAATACTGCATACTGCTACTGGCTACTGTTACTGGCGACTGGCGACTGGCTACTGGCTACTGGCTACTGAAAGTGGTTCAAGGTTTAAAGAACAAGTATTCAGTGGGCAGTGGCAGTAGGCACGATGATGAAACTCCATATATTTAACCTATGTGAAAACTGCGTACTGGCTACTGGCTACAAAGACTTAGGAAAAAGCATCTGCCAAAATATTTTTTCTGCCGCAAAACAACTTTTCGCCTTTTTGAGTAACTTAAGCGGGAACACAATACGCTATGCCTCAATTCACTTTAGATATCAACGATACAAAACAAGAAGTTGACGTTGCTGCGGGCACCTCCCTCTTATGGGTCCTTCGGGAACACCTCGGCCTCACCGGAACCAAATACGGATGCGGGATCGCGATTTGCGGGGCCTGCGTCATCCACGTGGATGGCAGTCCTATGCGGGCCTGCGTCTTAAACGTAGAAGCAGTCAGTGAAGGGCAGCGCCTAAAAACCATCGAAGGTTTGTCAGAAGCAGGCGACCACCCCCTCCAGGAAGCATGGATTGAAGCCCAGGCACCCCAGTGCGGGTATTGCC
>NZ_JBAVZJ010000332.1:0-1709 GCF_049588695.1 Robiginitalea sp. | reverse complement strand
CAGAAGAGCTAAAGGTCGTAAGAAAATTAGTGTATCCTCTGAGCCGAGACACAAAAAATAATGGTTTACCCATTTTCAGAAATAAATCAGGTGTTACTTGTTGAAAGTAGCACCTTTTTTTTGTCTAAAAACTATTAATCCCTCCCAGCATGCCCAAAAGAAAAGATCTCAAATCCATACTGATCATAGGATCAGGCCCCATCATCATTGGCCAGGCCTGCGAGTTTGACTACTCCGGTTCACAGGCTCTCCGCTCCTTGAGAGAGGACGGAATTGAAACCGTACTGATCAACAGCAACCCTGCGACCATCATGACGGATCCCTCAATGGCGGATCATATTTATCTGTTGCCCCTGAATACAAAATCGATTATAGAGGTCCTTAAAAAACACCCGAATATCGATGCCGTCCTTCCGACTATGGGGGGGCAAACCGCATTGAACCTTTGTATAGAGGCCGGTGAAAAAGGGATATGGGAAGACTTTGGCATACAGATCATCGGGGTGGATATCGACGCGATTAACATTACGGAGGATCGCGAAAAATTTCGCGAGCTCATGACTCGTATCGGAGTCAAAATGGCGCCTCAATCTACAGCTACATCCTTTCTTCAGGGTAAGGAAATCGCCCAGGAATTCGGTTTTCCGCTTGTTATTCGGGCGAGTTACACCCTTGGAGGGGCAGGAGCGGCAATCGTTCATGACCCTGCGGATTTTGACGAACACCTGAGCCACGGACTGGAGGTTTCGCCTATTCATGAAGTGATGATTGACAAAGCGATGATGGGCTGGAAGGAATACGAATTGGAACTCCTTCGCGACAAGAACGACAATGTGGTCATTATATGTACCATTGAGAATATGGACCCTATGGGGATCCATACCGGTGATTCGATAACCGTGGCTCCGGCCATGACCCTTTCGGATACCACCTTTCAGAGGATGCGCGACCTGGCGATTAAGATGATGCGCAGTATCGGAGATTTTGCCGGGGGGTGTAATGTGCAGTTTGCCGTCAGCCCGGATGAGAAGGAGGAGATTATCGCCATTGAAATCAACCCCAGGGTTTCGCGTTCCTCAGCCCTGGCTTCCAAGGCCACCGGGTACCCTATTGCAAAGGTGGCTGCTAAACTCGCTATCGGTTATAGTCTGGATGAATTAAAAAATCAGATTACCCAATCTACTTCCGCCCTTTTCGAGCCTACCCTCGACTATGTGATTGTGAAGATTCCGCGCTGGAACTTCGACAAGTTCGAAGGGGCCGACCGCACCCTGGGACTGCAGATGAAATCCGTGGGCGAGGTTATGGGTATCGGCCGTTCCTTCCAGGAAGCCCTGCATAAAGCCACACAATCTCTGGAGATTAAACGAAATGGTCTGGGCGCAGACGGTAAGGGTTATACGGATTACGATCAGATCATTCAGAAACTCACCTACGCCAGCTGGGACCGGGTATTTGTGATTTATGACGCCATTCAGCTCGGTATTCCCCTGAGTCGGATACACGAAATCACCAAAATAGACATGTGGTTCCTGCGCCAGTACGAAGAGTTGTACCAACTGGAAAAAGAAATCAGCACCCATTCTATTGAGACCCTGCCTAAGGAACTGCTCCTCGAGGCTAAACAGAAAGGTTTTGCCGACCGGCAGATCGCCCACATGCTGGATTGCTGGGAAAGTGAAGTACACCAGAAGCGCATGTCTCTGGAG
>NZ_JBAVZJ010000331.1:0-3783 GCF_049588695.1 Robiginitalea sp. | reverse complement strand
GACCTCCGTCATCTTCAACTCAGGCGTAACACCAGGCCGTGGGGAGCTTCCCTGGGTACATTTGGCAGACAGTCTCCTGGGTGCAGGACTCCGATTGAAAAAAGTATTCGCCCCGGAACACGGCTTCAGGGGCCTGGTGGATGCGGGGGAAAAGGTGCCGGATGGTCGGGATACGCAAACCGGCCTCCCTGTGTTATCCCTCCATGGAAGTCATCGAAAACCAACACCCGAACAGTTGGAGGGACTGGATCTCGTTCTTTTTGATATACAAGATGTGGGGGTGCGCTTTTACACCTATATCGCTACGCTTCAACTCGTGATGGAGGCGTGTGCAGAAGCAGGTATTCCGATGGTGGTGCTGGACCGCCCGAATCCGAATATTCACTATGTGGACGGGCCGGTCATGGAAAAAGAACACAGGGGCTTTTTAGGAAAAACAGAAATTCCGCTCGTCTACGGGATGACTATGGGTGAATACGCCCAAATGATCAATGAGGAAGGTTGGCTACAGGACGGTGTAAAAGCAGACTTAACGGTTATTCCCCTGGCCCGTTATACCCGGGATACCCCTTATGTGCTTCCTATCCCCCCCTCCCCCAACCTACCCAATCAGCAAGCCGTACGCCTGTATCCAAGTCTCGGGCTTTTTGAAGGTACGCACGTGAATGCGGGTAGGGGAACGAGCCTGCAATTCCAATCTTTTGGGGCACCGTTTTTGTCAGAATCCCATTTCAAATTTGCCTACACGCCGGAGTCACGTCCCGGAGCCCGGAATCCGAAACACCTCGGAACATTATGTCGGGGGAGGGATTTAAGCCGTGTGATCCCCCCGGATGCCGTAGATTTAAAATGGCTTGTGGAAGCCTATACATACCGGGATACAAATACAGATTTCTTTAAAACAGGAGGGTTTACCAAACACGCCGGCACAACAGTCCTGCAAGAACAGATAGAAGATGGGATGACTGCTGCCCAGATCCGCGAAACATGGCAGGGACCCCTTGAAGATTTTAAAACAATCAGGGCGAAATACCTGATCTACGATTAAGGGGTATCCTTTCCTGGCACTTCCACGGTAGTGGGTCTCCGATATTTGTGGAAGGGCTGCTTCAGGAGTCCTGAGACACTGCTGTTTTCCTTCCTGTCCGGGAAGGTATCTACCCCATAGACAATCGAATCCCGCTCCAGCTCCATATAGGTTCCAAAAAGCCGGTCCCAAATCGAAAAGATATTGCCGTAATTCGAATCTGTATATGGGAGGACATAATGGTGGTGTACCTTATGCATGTCCGGGGAAACCAATACCCAACTCAAGGCCTTATCCACATTCCTCGGCAGGCGAATATTGGCATGGGTAAACTGGGTAGCCACCAGGGAAAGGGATTGATAAAGCATGACAATCCCGATGGGCGTACCTACCAGAAAAACCCCGGTAAGTGTGAAAGCAAAACGGATCAGGCTCTCAATGGGATGGTGCCGGTTTGCGGTGGTTGTATCTACCTCCTGATCTGAGTGGTGTACCAGGTGAACCATCCACAGCGGTTTAACTTTGTGCTCTACATAATGGGCGAGGTAGGCGCCAAAAAAATCGAGAAGTAATACCCCGAGCAGTACATAAAGCCATAGGGGCATTTCCGGGAGCCAGTTGATGATTCCAAAGTCGTTCGCCTGCACCCAGTCACTGGTTTTTAAGAGTAGGAAGGCCAGTGCAAAATTCACAATAATAGTCGTCAGGGTAAAAAAGAAGTTCGGCAAAGCGTGCCGCCACTTTCTGTAGTTGAATTTAAAAAGGGGGACGGCCCCTTCCAGAATCCAGAAAAAAGAAATCCCCAATACTAAAATCAGACTTCTGTGCGCAGAAGGAATACTCTCAAAATAGCTGATCACCGTTTCCATATTGTAAAAATATCAAATTCCGAAATGATTTCTGAACTCCTTTTGCATATTCAGATCACAGGTACTTTGGATATTGTGCCTTAAGGGCCTCCACAATGCGGAAGGCCGCCGGACATATTGCGACGTTTTTGAGGGTGAGCTTGTGGATCTGCTGAAATTTACGCCGATCGGTATGGGGAAATTCGCGGCAGGCTTTAGGCCTTACGCTGTATATCCCACAGAAGTTATCCGCTCCCAGAAAGGCACAGGGTACCTCCTGAAGCACCATATCCCCCTCTTCATCCCGCCTGAGGTAGGTGGTACTGAATTCTGAAGGTTTCATTTTCAAATGACGGGAAATCCGAACGATGTCGTGGTCTGTAAACAAAGGGCCCGTCGTGCGGCAGCAATTCCCGCATTGCAGGCAATCCGTCCTTTGGAATTCTTCGTTGTGCAGTTCCTGCATGGTGGTGTCCAGATTTTTCGGGGGCCGCGCCTTTAATTTCTTAAAAAAGCGGGCACTCTCGGGATGTTTTTGAGCGGCTTGCTGGGGGAGTTCCCTTAATTCATCCTGCATATAAGTAGGTATTTGGCTACCTTTGCAGACTCTTAAAAATCAGAGGGGTAACCTGTTGATGCTCAAAAATACACTCCATGGATCTCCTGGGAAAGGCTTTACTGGATTTTTATAAGGAACAGTCCAAAGGACCCCTTCGCAGCCACAGTTCCCTGGGAGGCGTAGAAGAAGTGCCGGTTTCCTATTTTTTCAGGCCTTTTCCAACAATGCCCGACATTGAGCAGGAGGCCCTCTTACAGTGCCGCGGATCTGTCCTTGATATAGGTTGTGGCGCCGGCAGCCATTGTCTTTATTTACAGGAATCAGGACTGGATTGCACTGGTCTCGACAATTCCCCTGAAGGGATTCAAGTGGCTACCGAAAGAGGTGTTTTAAATACTGTTTGCGCAGATATCCTTACCTTTCAGTCGGGTAAATTCGACACACTCCTTTTGTTGATGAATGGAATTGGTATTGCCGGTTCTCTGGAAGCATTTCCCAAATTTTTGAAGCACTTAAAGGATTTGCTGCAACCCGGAGGCCAAATCCTGATGGATTCCAGTGACCTTATCTATATGTTTGACACGGATGATGACGGGGGTATTTGGGTTCCTGCAGAAGTCGCATACTATGGTGAAGTCCGTTACAAATGGGAGTACTCCGGGAAGTTCGGCCCGGAATTTCCATGGTTATTTCTGGATCTGCAAACCCTTAGTGAGCAAGCTTCATCAGCCGGGTTTGAGGTAGAATGGATCAAAAACGGACCCCATTTCGATTATTTGGCACGCCTGACTCCGATTGTAAAGTGAATTGCCCTGAAAACCTTAGATTTACAAAAAAAATAATGTTTAAAAGGATTTTGTTTCTGGTGGTGCTCATCACACTCCTGGTCCCCTATGGCTGCACGGATGACACCGACATATCAGATGGTACTTCCGGCGTAGTAGACCGTTCTGGGAACTTACTGAGCGCCGGTGCGAGCGGAGAAGACATTGTCAACAATACGAGTTTTGACCGGATTCTCATAGAAATCGCCTATGTCGACGGCTTCCGACCGACCAACCTGTCCCTGGACAACCTCACTCAATACCTGCAGGCGCACACCCAAAAGGAAGATATCCGCTACAGCTTTCTCCCTTTGACGTCCCCTGACGACGAATCGCTGTCCCTGGAGGAAATAGCGCGTCTGGAAACTGAAAACAGAACCACTTATAACGATGGCCGCGACCTCTCCGTGTATATCTATTTTGCAGATGCTCCTTCGGTTAATGATGATGAATCTGAAGGTTTGGTCACCTTGGGAGCCGTCTATAGAAACACCTCTATGGTGATACACGAAAGTACGATCCGGG
>NZ_JBAVZJ010000330.1:0-3410 GCF_049588695.1 Robiginitalea sp. | reverse complement strand
TAGGGACGTAGTGCTAATTTCAAGGGTTACAATTTTTGAATCCCTAAAATAATCAAATCTCTGAATACAAAGCCTAAAAAAACCCCGGCGCTCGCGGCCGGGGTTTAAGAAAAAAACTTTAGGAAATTGGAATGCCCTTAGTCGACTTAATTTCTGTAGACGCTCCCAGAGGCTGATTTTCGGGAGTCTACTTTGGGATCTCCATTGTAGCCAATATCGCCTCCACTGCTCGCATCTGCCGTGAGCTCTTCGGAGACATTGACCCGGATATCCGCTCCGCTGCTGGCATTGGCGCGGCAAATTTTCGCCTCCAGTTCTTCAGCCTTGATATCTGAACCACTACTGGCATCGGCATACAAAAGATTGGCCCGTCCGCCGAGTCGGATGTCCGCTCCGGAACTGCTCTCCGCTTCGATTTGATCCGCTACTAATTCAACTTTCAAACCGGCACCACTGCTGGAATCCAGACTTACCTTGTCTGCCTCTATCAGGCCTTCTCCTACCAGGTCAGCCCCGCTGTTGGCTTCCAGAGCTGTAATTTCCGGCATGCTGATATAGACTTTTTTGGTGGCTCTTCCGATGTTCTCAATGGCATGGACTTTCAGTTTGCCATCCCGGATGTCCGTGCCGATTAAATCGATTACATTTTCGTCGGCTTCTACACGGATTTTAAAGTCCGCCGCCTGGGTGACATAAACGTCCAGGCCTTCGGAGGCGGAAACCGCGGTGAAGGGTTCGGTAATGTCCCGGCTCTCTTTGACCACGTCTCCGTTTCCGGTTACGCCGCTGCCAAAGTTCACATCCATCATACAGGAGGAGGTGAGCAGGGCGAGGATAATTGCGATGGTAAATCTTGCTAGTGTTGTCATGATGTGCGTTTTTTGATGTTTGATCTACCCGGCGTCCGGATAATTTTAGAGCTCCGGGTTTTTAGCTTGTTTTGATGTTGTAAATGTCGGTGCCTGAAGTCAAAGACCACAGGAAACCATACTGAATTGTCGTATTTCTAACCTGAATTGCAGAATCAGTCATTTTCCCTTGCTTTTACCTTGATTCCATCCTCGTCAATTTTCATTTTAAAGGTATCCCTGGAATCCTGAACATCTATATCAATCCCGTTCTCATCGATTATAATATGTCCTTTCCCGTCTGAATCCTCGTCATCCGATTCCTCTATACAGTTCTGGCAATTTAGCATTCCATCAGCACCCATAACCCAAGTGTAGTTTACAATGCGCTTGCGATACATGTCCCTGTCGGTTCGCGTACGCCGGCCCATGTAATCCGCTGAGTTCGAATTAAAACTCAGCACCGTTCCTTCCGGTACAAATAGCGTCAGTCGGATTTCCTGATCCCGAATTTTATTCTTGACCGCTGTGGTAAAATGATCGTCCAGGGTCAGGGTATTTCCGGAAAAAGAATAATTGTAATCGATCTGCCCGGCGCGGTCCCTGGCGTTCTGGTAGGAACTGCCATCGGCATCTTTGCGAACCCTCAGACTGAGGACGGTATCTTCAGCCTGTTGAATATCCATAAGCAGGTCGTTTGAGTAGAGCAGGGCGTTATCGGCCTCGTCATAACGGATTTCAACTCCCCCCATAGTAGCTGTGGAGAGTTCATTATAATCTGAAACCTGAAACTTCACCCTCAGCGTATCCGGTGCCTGAGCTGACGTCAGGGTATCGCGCTCACTGACACTGCCGGTATAGGCATGAGCTGAAGCTTGTTTGATTCCCAGTACCGCGAGGGCAATCAGGGAGATCAGCCAGAGGCCCAGCAGGGAGAATTTGGCAATATTTCCGATAGACTTCAGGTTATTGACCAAAATGCGTAACCCGAGATACATCAGGAAGAAAAACGGGATGCCCAGGGCAAAGAACATCAACAGGGAGACAACCCAGACAGGCGCATTCGTGGAGTTTACCATGCTGAGAAAATCTACTCCCGGAATGTGTACCACATCGATAAGCCCTACTGTAAAGAGTCCTATAAAAAGCCCTATAAGGGTGGCTGCACCAATAATAATCAGGAGGATCCCGATAAATTTTCCGAAGACCTTAAACAAAAACAAGATGATGTCACCTACGGTATCAAAAAAGGATTTCCCCGTTCTTTTTACCTGATTTCCCACCTTGTCGTAATCCACGCTCCGGACTTTATCAGCCACCCCGTCGAAACCCTCCTTTACCTTTTTTTCGATATTGCTGATATTGACCGGTTCCCCGGTCATGTCCAGCTTCTGGGCAGTCGTTACTGCCTCAGGTACCAGGATCCAAAGGATGATATACGCGATCAGGCCAAATCCTCCCGCGAAAATCGCGAGGAACAGGAAGATCAATCGTATCCATAGGGCGTCCAACCCGATATAGTATTCCAGGCCGGCGCACACCCCGCCGATGTATTTGCGGTCGATATCCCTGTAGAGTTTTTTCACCCTGGACGGGCCGGTGGGTCGTGAGCCGGAAGGGGCATCTTCAAAAATTTCCTCGTCGATATGGTAGTCCTCGGGCTGGCCCATGATTGTGATGACTTCATCGACTTCTTTCGCCGTGATGACCTGCCGCTCATTTTCCATTTTTTCATAGAAAAGTTCCGCGATACGGGCCTCGATATCGGCAATGATCTCGTCGCTTCCTGTAGTCCCGGCAAAGGAGCGTTTTATAGCCTCCAGGTAGCGCTGCAGCTTTTGATATGCATTTTCATCGATGTGAAAAAGCATGTTCGCCAAATTTATATTTACTGTCTTGTTCATCTTACTTCTTTTTAGCGTTGGTTACCACATTAACCGCCGTACGGAGTTCATCCCAGGTGGTATTGAGTTCTTTCAGAAATAACTTGCCGGTCTCTGTGAGGCCGTAGTACTTTCTGGGCGGGCCGGAACTGGATTCTTCCCAGCGGTAGCTCAGTAACCCAGCATTTTTCAGGCGGGTCAGCAAAGGGTAGATCGTACCCTCCACGACGAGCATTTTTGCGTCCTTCAGGGTGCTCAGGATTTCTGAGGCATACTTGTCGTCCTCACTGAGGATAGACAAGATGCAGTACTCCAGTACCCCCTTGCGCATTTGTGCTTTTGTATTTTCTACATTCATAATTTGTCGCTTCTTTGATCTCCTGCTTTACGGAGCAGAGATCGGGGTTAACTGTTCGTTTTTTGAGATTTCATAATAGATGTTTACTTGATTGATGATTGATGATTGATTTTTCGATTGATAAATAAACTTTCGTACGCTTTATTAGTGTAAACTGATGATCCGATGCATTTTCCAGTTTCCTTCCGTGTTTTTCCAAACTGTTATAAACCGGCTGGGATTGGACAGGGCATCGGGCTCCTGATTGTTATAAAATTTATGGTATCCGATTTCTACAGCTCCAAACCCTGCAATTTCATGTACTTCCAAACTGTCTTCGAC
>NZ_JBAVZJ010000329.1:0-9078 GCF_049588695.1 Robiginitalea sp. | reverse complement strand
AGGGCTACCTTGTTTGAAGGAGATGAAACAGAGGTCATTGTGGCCTTTACCGACCCGCCGCTGGAGAAGAATTACTATCTTTTCGACTTTGGCCCGACCGAATTCCTGGTTACCGAAGACACCTTTTATCAGGGGCAGTTTTTTCAGTTTTCCTATTTCTATACAGACCCCATTGAACCGGGGACAGAACTCCAGATTAGTATCATGGGGGTCGATGACACATTTTACAACTACATGGACTTACTGATCACCCAAAGTGGGAATCAACAGGGCATCTTTCAAACCCCTGTCGCCACAGTCCGCGGAAATGTGGTGGATGTCACCGGGCTCGATAATGAAGAAATCGTCGACAATGCCAACAGACCCGACGTTTTTCCTTTAGGGTACTTCGCCATTGTACAGGAGGAGGTCCGAACGATTACCATTCAATAAGACTCCTCTAATTGTAAGACTTCTTATTTATTTTGTTGCAGGAACCCCTGTACCGCTTCGGCGACCAACTCATGGGCATGGGCCATGGCATAGTCCAGGGATTTACGCGGATCCGATACTTCAAGTACCGCCTCGAACCCCAAGCTTTTTAGTGCATCCATAGGGGCGTCGCATTTTCCGCAAATCGCCACCACGGGACATTTTTGAGCCGAAGCGAGCTGAAGGACTCCCTGAATCAATTTTCCATTCAGGGTTTGGGCGTCGATACGGCCTTCGCCGGTGAAGACATAAGCCGTTTTATGCTTGCTTAGATAGTGCTCAAAACCGTTAAGCCGGAGGACCAGGTTCGTGCCACTGGTAAAATCAGCCCCTAAAAAACATTTCAGCCCGAAGGCTGTACCCCCCGCTGCCCCAGCCCCGGGCAAACTTCCGGAATCTACGCCCAGCTGTTCCCGGACGCGCTCCTCCAGGTTTTGAAGTCCTGCGTCCAGTCGATGGATGTCCTCAGGGGAAGCGCCTTTCTGGGCCGCATAAACCTGTGCCGCGCCCTGTGGGCCCCAAAGGGGGTTGTTCACATCATTGACGGCTGTTATACGGACCTGCCTGGGAATCGGAAGGTCTTTCGGCTGGACGATATGGGCTATCCGTTCCAGGTTACCCCCCGCAGGTAGCAAGGCCTGTTCATCCCTATCCAGAAAACGATACCCGAAAACGGAAGCTATACCGCATCCCCCATCGTTGGTTCCGCTCCCGCCCAGACCCACAAAAATATGGCGCGCACCCCTCTGGACGGCTTTGAGAATGAGTTGACCGGTACCCCGGGTATCTGTTCGCATCGGGTTGCGCTCCCCGGGGGATAGCATTTCCATCCCGGAAGCTTTGGCCATTTCTATAAAGGCATCACCGGTTCTGGGGTCGTATAAAAATGGAGCTGTAATCTCGCGACCGATCGGATCGGTAACCAAGGCTTGTACCACTTCCACAGGGCGCACCGCACGAACCGCCTCCAGGAAGCCATCTCCCCCATCCGAGGCCGCAAATCTTCGAATCTCGGCTCCGGGGTAGGCCTCACGAATACCGGCTTCCATGGCATCGCAAACCTGGGTGGCCGTCAGGGAGCCTTTAAACTTATCCGGGATCAGGGCAATTCTCATCCGTACAGGTTTGGGAGGATAGCACTAAAGGCTATAATGACTACAAAAAACACCAGCAGAATCACTACCTCCTTTTGCCTGAAGTCATTCCAGCTGGGCCGGGCGGCTTCGGGGAGGTACTCGCGTGCAACCTTATCGGGAAATAACCAGCTCACCAGATAGGCCACCCCTAAAGTGAGCAGCACCCCTGTAAAATTCAGCCAGATCCAAAAAATATGGACCCCCAGATCTATCCCGAGGATTTGTTGCATGGTTTTACTAAACATCAGGTTGATCAGGACTGCGATAACAATCCCCGCATTCATCCCTTTTGTAGTTACTTTTTTGGAAAACATCGCCAATAAAAAAGTGACCAGGACCGGGCCGTAAAAGACAGATCCGATGGCGTTTATAATTTCAATTACAGCGCTCTTGCTGCCCCCGAAAAGGAAAGAGGCCGCCATACAAACACCACCCCAGAATACGACGGCGCCTTTGGAAATCATCATATACCTGCGCGTGCTCAGTTTTTTGGTACCCCGGTTAAAAAAGTCCTCCACGCTCACCGCCGAGAGGGAATTCACCGTGGAACTCAAAGAGGACATGGCCGCCGACAGTATACCGACCATCAGCAATCCGATAAACCCATGCGGGAGGTATTTGGTAATAAATATGGGTATCATCAGGTCTGCCTTTGTCCCCGAGGAGGCGTACTCCTGTGGAAAATACTTCTGTGTCATAGCTGTGATTTCACCGAGAAAATCCGGGTCCAGGGTAACCAACCCCCCGATAAAAAGCCCCACGGTGCAATAGAGCAATACCACAGGAAAACGGATCAAGCCATTGGCCAGTAGCAGTTTGCGGATGGTTTGTTCGTTTTTTGCGCTGAGCATGCGCTGGGCCTGGGTCTGATCACATCCGTAGTAGGATACATAAAGGAAGAATCCCCCGATGAGCATCGGCCAGAAACCGTACTCCTCGCCCATTTCCAGGCCCCAGTTGAAATCGATAACCTGCAGGCGGGCCGAATCAAAACCGAGTTCCGGACCCCCTGATGTGCTCCACAGATGCCAACCGTAAAACAGGCAGGTCAGCAGCCCGGCAAAGAGGATCATCATCTGGATGGCATCCCCCCAAACCACCGCTTTCATCCCGCCCTGCCAGGAATAAATAATCGTGATGACGCTGATGATCAAAATTGTATAGACAAAATCGATATCCAGAACCGCCTGGAGTATGATCGCAATGGTATAGACCATCACTCCCGTCCCCAGCGCCCTGCTGATCTGGAATACAACGCTCAGAATCAGGCGGGTGGATACCCCGAAACGCCTTTCCACAAACTCGTATATACTCACCACCCCTGAGCGGAACAAGGGGGGAACGATAAAAATCATAATAAACAACATCGCCAGAGGAACGGCAAATTCGAAGCTGAGCCATTTCATCCCTCCCCCGAGTTTAAGCCCGACAAAAGCAGGTGCGGAGACAAAACTAATGGCCGAGAGTTGGGTAGCCATGGTAGAGAGGCTCAAGGGAAACCAGCTCATACTGCGTCCCCCCAGAAAATAGTCGCTGGAGTCCTTATTGTCCTTAAAAAAGTACCCCATGCCTAAAAATCCAAGCAGGTAAACCACTACGATGACGTAATCCAGTGTATTCATACAGGTTTTCCGTTTACAAAATCCAAATAGAGGGCTGCGGACCAGGAAAAATGGTTGCCGCCATATCCTCTGAAGTGCCCGGGTTCCAGATGGCGTCGGGGGTCAAAATACTCGTAAAAACCAAACTCTTCCAGCAAGTCCAGAGTATCCGACCTCAGCTTTTCCGCAACTTCTTTAAAGCCATATCGCAACAAACCCCGGTAAATCAGCCAGTTTAAATTAATCCAGACCTGGCCCCTCAAATAGCGCTTCGGATCAAAAAAAGGACTGGAAGGATCGAAGGAGGGACACAGGTAAAATTCCCCCCCGGCTCCCGAAAAAGTGCCCCTGTCCAGATGTGCACTGACGATTTCACCAGCTGTCTCTGTCGGTGGAATCCCTGCCAGAAGCGGAACAAATGAGGAGGAAGAAAGGGCTTTCAGCGGGCGGTTTCCCCTTAAGTCATAATAGATATACCCCTTTTGGTCAGGGCAATAGAGTTTCTGGTGAAAGTGTTTTTTTGACAGGGCTTGCCATCGTTGCAGCTGGTCTACTTCAGCTGCCCTTCCCAATAATTGCCCCATTCGGATGAGTCCTTCATTGGAACGCAAGAGCAGTGCATTAAAGAGCGGATCCTGAATGAGGAACGGACTTTTCCCGGCAATTTGGACATCGTCGTAATTCCACGACTTAAAAAGTTCCACCAGGTGAATATAGTGTTGATATTCCCTGTTACTCGGGCGGTTAGAGGCATCCACGTGCTGGGTATCCCTTCGGTTTAGTTCGTATTCGGGGGAATCGAGATCCGCCCAGATAGTATCCCAAACCGGGGTATTATCCGTCCCGGCCTCCCAGTTATGACAGATGTAGACCAGCCCTTCCTCCCTGGGGTCCCTATGGGTATAGAAATAATGATGCCATCTGAAAAGTGCCGGAAAGACTTCCCGGACAAAATCCAGTATCGACTCCCCTGAGATTTCATAGAGCTGTTCCAGTACGTACCCAAGGACCGGCGGTTGGGTAATCCCCGAGGTCGGGGCTGCAGGGGCATGCGGACTCCTGCCGCCGACATCCCAGACCCCAGGGCCGGGAAAATACGTTTCAGCCTCATTGTGAAATACAATATGCGGCAGAAACCCATTGGACCATTGCCCCATCAGGAGCGAACGCAGTTCCTGCTTGGCCCGTTCCATATCCAGATGTGCCCAACCCAGGGCGATAAATCCGGAATCCCAGTTCCACTGAAAGGGATACAGGCCCTTGCAGGGAATCGTAAAACCATCCTGCCAGTTTCCTTCGAGGACTTCCCGGGCCCTTGCAGTCATTTCTGATTTCATAAGAAAAGGGTTTAAGATGCAGAAGATAGCAATTCTTACTATTTTTAGGATCCCTAAAGCAGAGAAACCGTTGAAAACAGATCGAGAGTTACTGACCAAAGGAGTCAAACGGATGTTCTATACCCTGGCCCTAATGTTTACAGCCCCTGTTGTGCTCTACCAGGCTTTTAAGAACCAGGAACACCCGTGGTACCTCCCGGTCCTGATCCTGGGCATTATTATGGCCATTGCAGCCGTGGGTATGGGATTCTACGGAATCCGAACCCTGGTGAACGCCCTCTTTTCAAATCGAAAATAAGCCTATGCCATACGCGATATGGTTGCCTGCGTTTCCCGAAGATAGTATCTTAGCGCCCTCAGAGCCCAGACTATGATAAACATCACCTTACCCGACGGTAAAATTGTAACCCATCCGAAAGGCGTAACACCCATTGAAGTAGCACGGGGAATCAGTGAAGGACTGGCCCGAAATGTGATTTCCGCCCGTTTTAACAATAGGAAGGTGGAGACCGTGACCCCTTTGGAGACGGACGGTTCCCTGGTTTTGTATACCTGGAACGACGAGGAGGGAAAAAAGACTTTCTGGCACTCCTCATCCCACGTCCTTGCCCAGGCCCTGGAGATACTCTACCCCGGGATCAAACTCACTATAGGCCCGGCCATTGACAATGGCTTCTACTACGATGTGGATTTTATGGATCACACGGTTTCTGAAAAAGACTTTCCGGCCATAGAGGCAAAAGCCATGGAAATTGCCAGGGGTAAACACGAATTCAAAATGCGTGAAGTCTCCAAGGCAGATGCGCTCTCCTATTATGAAGATCACGAAAATCAGTACAAGGTCGAGCTGATCGAAAACCTGGAGGATGGGGAAATTACCTTCTGCGACCACGATACCTTTACCGACCTGTGCCGTGGGGGTCATATCCCCAACACGGGAATCATCAAGGCTTTCAAGGTACTCAACGTGGCCGGCGCATATTGGCGGGGGGATGAAAACCGCCCCCAACTCACCCGGGTCTACGGTATTTCTTTCCCGAAACAGAAAGAACTCACTAACTACCTCCACCTGTTGGAGGAGGCTAAAAAAAGGGACCACAGAAAACTGGGAAAAGAGCTGGAACTTTTTACCTTTTCCCAAAAAGTCGGCCAGGGTTTACCGCTGTGGCTGCCCAAAGGTGCGGCCCTGAGGGAACGCCTGGAGAATTTCTTGAAAAAAGCGCAGAAAAAAGCCGGGTATGAAATGGTGGTATCCCCACATATCGGGCAAAAGGAACTCTATGTAACCTCCGGGCACTACGCCAAATACGGGGAAGATAGTTTCCAGCCCATCCACACCCCCAAACAGGATGAGGAGTTCCTGCTCAAACCCATGAATTGTCCGCACCATTGTGAGATATATAATGCAAAACCTTACAGTTACCGGGAACTGCCAAAACGCTTTGCGGAATTCGGGACTGTTTATCGCTATGAACAGAGCGGGGAATTACACGGGCTTACCCGTGTACGCGGGTTTACCCAGGACGACGCACATATTTTCTGCACCCACGAACAACTGGATCAGGAGTTTAAAGAGGTGATTGACCTCTCCTTGTATGTACTCACCTCCCTGGGCTTTGACGACTATACCGCCCAGGTATCTGTCCGGGACCCGGAGACCCCTGAAAAATACATCGGGTCTGTCGGGAACTGGGAACTGGCGGAAGCGGCCATCATCAACGCCGCACGTGAAAAAGAAATGAATTTTGAAATTGTACCCGGGGAGGCTGCATTTTACGGGCCGAAACTGGATTTTATGGTCAAGGATGCCCTGGGGCGCAAGTGGCAACTCGGGACGATACAGGTAGATTACAACCTGCCGGAACGCTTTGACCTCACCTATAAAGGCAGTGACAATGAGTCTCACCGCCCGGTTATGATACACCGCGCTCCTTTTGGGAGTATGGAGCGGTTTGTGGCCCTCCTCCTGGAGCATACCGGAGGGAATTTTCCACTGTGGCTAACGCCGGTTCAGGCTATCGTACTGCCGGTCAGTGAGAAACACGAAAAATACGCCCAAAAAGTTTTAAAATCCATGGAAAATTGCGAAATTCGCGCCCTCGTGGACGCTCGCAGCGAGACGGTAGGGAAAAAAATCCGGGAAGCCGAGATGCAGAAACTGCCGTTTATGCTCATTGTAGGCGACCAGGAAATGGACCAGGGTACCATTTCGGTGCGCAGGCACGGGGGCGAAGATCTGGGAGCCCGGTCGGTGGAGGCATTTTCAGACTTGGTCAAAAACGAAATAAATAGTACCTTAAAGAGGTTCAAAGAAGTTTAATTAAAACATAAAGTCATAGCAATACGAAGAAGATTCAGGCCACGGCCCAAAAGGGAGAATAAGTTTCCCCACAGGATTAACGATAAAATTACTGTATCAGAGGTTCGACTGGTCGGTGACAACGTAGAAATGGGAGTTTATCCGACCCGTAAAGCCATGGAAATGGCAGAAGAACAAGGTCTTGACCTTGTGGAGATCTCACCGAAAGCGGATCCCCCGGTATGTAAGGTTATTGACTATAAGAAGTTTCTTTACGAGCAGAAGAAACGCGACAAGGCCATGAAGGCCAAAGCTACCAAGGTAGTTGTAAAGGAAATTCGATTTGGTCCAAACACCGACGACCACGATTACGATTTTAAAAAGAAACACGCAGAAAAATTCCTGAAAGAAGGCGCCAAGCTCAAGGCCTACGTTTTTTTTAAGGGAAGATCTATTGTGTATAAAGATAAGGGGGAGATATTGTTGCTCCGCCTGGCTACGGACCTGGAAGATTTCGGAAAGGTCGAACAGATGCCAAGGCTCGAAGGAAAGCGGATGACCATGTTCATCGCCCCGAAGGCAAAAAAGTAATTAGCGAGAAAGCGAACTATTAATTTAACGAGCAAGAGATGCCCAAGATGAAGACAAAGTCCAGTGCCAAGAAGCGATTTAAGCTTACCGGTTCTGGAAAGATCAAGAGAAAGCACGCCTTTAAGAGCCATATCTTGACCAAAAAGTCGAAAAAGCGAAAGCTTAAACTGACGCATTCTACATTGGTCCATGAGTCCGATGAGAATAGTATTAAAGAACAATTGCGCCTGAAATAAGCCGCGGTTGAACCGGTAAAATGTGTAACCCTGGAGTCAGGCCCTAAAAGAGCCCTTAAAAACGGGACGCCTGCTACAAAAAACAAAGAAAAATGCCAAGATCAGTAAATTCAGTTGCTTCCAGAGCCCGTCGCAAAAAGGTGATGAAGCAAGCCAAAGGATACTTTGGAAGACGTAAAAACGTCTGGACAGTAGCCAAAAACGCGGTAGAAAAGGCGATGGTATACGCCTACAGAGACCGCAGAACCAAAAAACGAAATTTCCGTTCCCTGTGGATCGCCCGGATCAATGCCGGAGCCCGTATGCACGGAATGTCGTATTCACAATTCATGGGTAAGGTAAAGGCCAATAATATCGACCTGAACCGAAAAGTTCTCGCCGATCTGGCTATGAACCACCCGGAGGCCTTCAAGGCCGTTGTGGATAAGGTAAAATAGAACCTGTTTATTTTCTCGCATAGACCCCGGCCACTGGCCGGGGTTTTTTTTACCCTCCCTGCAGGGTAAGCAGGAGCGTCCGGCCTCCGGCCCGATTTCGGTGTTCACACAGGTATACCCCCTGCCAAATGCCCAGGTTCAGCGTCCCCCGGCTAACAGGAAGCATCAGGGAGCTATCCATCAGGGAGGCCTTTATATGGGCTGGCATATCGTCAGAACCTTCCTGGGTATGCTCGTAATAAGATTGATCCTCCGGAACCATAACATTCATATGTCGCTCAAAATCCCGGCGGACTGTAGGATCCGCATTTTCATTCAAGGTCAGGCTGGCTGAGGTGTGCTTTATAAAGATATGCAACAGACCGGCCTGAACCTGGGACATTTCAGGCAGTTGCCGCTTAATTTCAGAAGTAATCAGGTGAAAACCCCGGGGAAAGGGAGGCAGTTGGAATTCGCGCTGAAGCCAGGTCATGATTTCATGAAGATTATGTTAAACGAAGTGGGAAATGTACATATAAATATAACTTTACCCCAAACACATCACCGATGGATCTTACGCCGGTTAAACTCGTAGTTACCGATATGGATGGGACTTTGCTGAATTCCCGCCACCAGGTCAGTTCCCGCTTCTTTGAATTATTTGAAGCCCTGAGCGAACACGGCATTCAGTTTGTGGCTGCGAGTGGCCGGCAGTACGAGAGTATTGCGGTTAAATTGACGCCTGTTCTCGATCAGCTGGTAGTTATTGCGGAAAACGGTGGTCTGGTACGCCACCAGGGGCGGGAACTGCTCTCCACCCCTCTCGACCCGGGTCTTCGGGACCAGGTGCTGGAACGCCTGGAAACCATCCCCGGAACCCATGTGGTGCTCTGTGGGAAGGACACTGCCTACCTGAAGCCCCCAAATCCTGAATTTGAGCGCCTGCTTAAAGAGTATTATGGCGCCTTTGAATATATGGACCGGCTACGGG
>NZ_JBAVZJ010000328.1:0-1904 GCF_049588695.1 Robiginitalea sp. | reverse complement strand
ACCCTGGACCCCGGATATAAGAATACAGGTTCATGCGAGAGTGCCATTACTTTTCTGGACGGCGAACAGGGAATCCTCAGATACCGGGGCTATCCCATTGAAGAGTTGGCGGAGAAAGCTGATTTTCTCGAGGTTGCTTACCTCCTGATTTTTGGTGAACTACCAGATGTGGAGCAACTCGAGAAATTCCACGCCGATATAAAAGCCGAGTCCCATGTGGATGAGGAAATGAAAAAAATACTGGATGGATTTCCAAAATCTGCCCATCCAATGGGGGTCCTGTCCTCCCTCACCAGCGCCCTTATCGCTTTTAACCCATCAGCGGTAGACGTTACCTCAGAAGAAGACCTGTACCACGCTATTGTACGCCTTTTGGCCAAATTTCCGGTCCTGGTTTCCTGGACGCTTCGCAAGAAAATGGGACTTCCCCTGGATTATGGCGATGACTCCCTGGGCTATGTTCAGAACATCCATAAAATGATGTTCATACGCCCTAATAGAGAATATGAGACCAATCATGTGGTCATTGAAGCCCTGGATAAGCTTCTAATCCTCCACGGAGATCACGAACAAAACTGTTCCACCTCTACTGTGCGAATTGTCGGTTCCTCCCATGCCGGACTCTTTGCCTCCATCTCGGCTGGAATTTCTGCCCTCTGGGGACCCCTTCACGGTGGCGCCAATATGGCGGTGCTTAAAATGCTCGAAGCCATTCAGGAAGATGATGGGGATACCAAAAAATATATGGCAAAAGCCAAAGACAAAAATGATCCTTTCCGGTTGATGGGATTCGGACACCGGGTGTATAAGAATTTCGATCCGCGGGCCCGTATCATCAAAAAAGCTGCGGACGAGGTGTTGGCAGAACTCGGAGTGGACGATCCTATCCTGAGCATCGCCAAAGGCCTGGAAAAAGAAGCCCTGGAAGATCCGTATTTCGTGGAGCGCAAGCTGTATCCGAACGTGGACTTTTACTCTGGGATTATCTATCGCGCTTTGGGGATTCCGGTAGACATGTTTACCGTAATGTTTGCCCTGGGCCGCTTGCCGGGCTGGATTGCACAGTTCCGTGAAATGCGGCTTAACAACGAACCGATAGGCCGCCCCCGGCAGGTATATACGGGCGCAAACCAACGGTTATTTGTCCCCTTAAATAAAAGATAGTTTACAGATAAATATGCGTCAAAAGGATTCTCCGAAGGGGAGTCCTTTTTTGTATCTTACCACCTTCAGCAAAAGGAAATCCTATGTTTAATCTCAATATTGCCGATGAAACCGCTCCCTTGAAATCCGTGGTTTTGGGAACGGCAAAAAGTTCAGGTCCTGTTCCCGCACCGGAAGCAGCGTACGATCCAAAATCTCTGGAACATATCCTGGCGGGTACCTATCCTGAGGAAGCGGATATGGTTCGGGAGATGCAGGGCTTTTCCGGAGTCCTGGAGAAACACGGGGTTCAGGTATTCCGTCCTGAAATTCTAACAGACTGTAATCAAATATTTTCCCGCGATATTGCCTTTGTCGTAGATGATAAGCTCGTCGAGGCCAACATCCTGCCCGAACGGGAACGCGAATTTGAGGCTATACTCCATGTATTGGACCATTTAGAAGGAGACCAGGTAATTGTTCCCCCGGAGCCGGTTCACGTGGAGGGTGGGGATGTAATGCCCTGGGGGGAACACCTTTTCGTCGGGACGTATACCGGTCCCGGGTACCGGGATTTTATCACGGCCCGCACCAATCAGGAAGCGGTAGATTTCCTGGTCGATACTTTTCCAAAGCGCATCGTAAAACCTTTTGAACTGCGAAAATCCAACACGGACGCCCGAAAGAATGCCTTGCATCTGGACTGTTGCTTTCAACCTGTAGGCCGGGATCTCGCTATTTTGCACAAAGAGAGTTTTCTC
>NZ_JBAVZJ010000327.1:0-1708 GCF_049588695.1 Robiginitalea sp. | reverse complement strand
AGGGCGACTATCCTTCTCTGACCTGGCCTTTTCATAGCCGGGGGTTTTCCGTGCGGGAGGTACCTTCCGGGCCCGGACTGGAAGAGCGGATACTCGAGGTGTTGTCTCAGTCGCCTTTCCGGGTGCTGGCCGTTTCCATGGTACAGTGGATAGATGGTGTTCTCATTTCTCCTGACTTTTTGAAAAGGGTTAAGGAGCGTTTTCCGGATCTGCTCATTATTGCCGACGCTACCCAATACGCAGGAGCCTTTCAACTGGATTTTGAGGACTCGGGTATCGATGTCCTGGGGGCGAGTGGTTATAAATGGCTCCTTGGGGGCAATGGCAATGGGTTTATGCTTTTTAGTCCGGAAGCAGAAAACGCGTTTCAGGCCCTGTCAACGGGCTTTAATTCGGTAAACGCGGATCTTTCCAGAAAGGATGAAATCCGATTCTCGAAGCATTTTGAGCCGGGGCACCTGGATACCCTGAATTTTGGCAGCCTGAACTTCGCGATGGGATTGCTGGAGGCTCTGGGAATGGATGCCGTGGATCAGTACAACCGGGAAATGAGCCGAAAAGTACAACAGGCTCTGGGCAACAGGGGGCTACTGCCTGATTACATATCTAAAGGGGAAAGGCACAGCACGATCTTTAATATTCCGGAACCCGGTGGCCGCTATGCGCACCTGAAAGCACATGATATTGTGTGTTCAGCCCGGGGTGGGGGAATCCGTCTCAGTTTTCACTGTTACAATACGGAAAATGACCTGGATAAACTTCTTGAGATTCTGAAATCGGCATCCTGACACTTATCAACCTCATAATCTTACCTAGGTGTTTTTATATAAATGAACAGTTTGTAAATTTAATTTTACGAAATCCACAAATATTTGCTAACCAATTGTCTTTTAAGGGTTTTATGTGTTGCTTTGTCGGCAAATTACTGAAATCATTTTTATCATGGCAATAAGAAAACAATACCTGAAATCGAAACCTGTATGTAAGGTAACATTTACCGTACCTGCAGAAGATGCAAAAAAAGTAGCTGTCGTTGGAGACTTCAATGAATGGAATCCAAAGGGAAGCATGCTGAAAAAACTCAAGAATGGCACCTTTAAGGGAACTTTTGACCTTCCTAAGGAACAGTCGTTTGAATTCCGTTACCTGATCGATGGAGAATTCGTCAATGACGACTCTGCTGACCGGTACCAGTGGAATGACTTTGCCGGGGCGGAAAACGCGGTCCTGGAACTGTAACAGAACTTGTTGCAAAGCACCAGAAACCCCGCCTGATGGCGGGGTTTTTTTATGCGTTTGTGGTTCGGAAGTACACTTCGGCGTATGGTTTACGCTTCCAGAAATTCAGACCGCTACAACCCCTTTGATATGGGGGTGCGGATCGTAATTCTCCAAAGTGAAGTCTTCGTACCGGAAGGCAAACAGGTCCGTCACTTCCGGATTTAAGGTCATGGTGGGCAAAGGTCTCAGGTCCCGGCTGAGTTGGAGGTGAATCTGTTCCAGGTGGTTATTGTAGATATGCGCATCTCCGAAGGTATGGATGAATTCTCCGGGTTCCAGGCCACATACCTGGGCTATCATCAGGGTAAAGAGGGCATAGGAGGCAATATTAAATGGAACCCCCAGAAATATGTCTGCACTGCGCTGGTAGAGCTGGCAAGAGAGTTTACCATCTGCGACGTAAAACTGAAAAAATGCATGGCAAGGC
>NZ_JBAVZJ010000326.1:0-3718 GCF_049588695.1 Robiginitalea sp. | reverse complement strand
CTATAAAATCAAATATGTTATGCCATCTTAAAACGTTATATCTATTACTAGTTGAATCATAATTTGCCTTGCCTCTTGTTTCATGGTAAATATGGTAATATGCATCGGAGTGTTGTTTATATACTTTCAGAGCACTATTGAGTATGACATCTTCATTCTCCAGGTCGATTAATATGTTTTGGTATAACGCATGTTCTCTTTCGATGGCTTTTCTGTTTTCATTCCAGTTATTGATTTGGAGTGCAATCAAAATTCCAATAACTACAAGTATTATTTCTCCAATGGCATATTTAAAGTACTTTCCTGTGTTATTTTCCATCAGCAGATTTTGTCTAATTTTTCGAAAGAATTTTATCATTGGTTAGCGGTTGGTTATAATGAAGCACCACGGTTGGTATAAGCGCAGTTGCGAGGTGATGAGCAATTATCGCTTATACATCCTAAGTTTACTTCCGCTTATTTTTTTACTTTTTCATCACTAGAAATGTTAGAATCAATGACTCTTAATAAATTTTCTGCCTTTTCTGTTAATTGCCCCAGCACCAATTTATTAGCTTCTATTGCGACCCTATGAAAATCTATTCTTGATTCAAATTTCATGTACCGCTCAGATTTTGGATCCTTTAGCCATGACCAATCGACATACTCTAAATTAACCTTATGCCAAATCCTTGCACCGGTATTGATATATTCATATCCCGATGTTCTCAATATATATCTGTAGAATTCTTGGTTGTCTAAATTTATTTTTTCAATTTCTAGATCAGCAAATTCATAATATTCATTTATACTGTGAGATAATTGGGGATTATTAATTTTATAAATTAATCCAGTATTCACCATTTCATCAAAGGTTGTGGTTTTGACACTTAGATGATTCATTGAACCCCTCCCGACGATATATTCATCTATAGAGTTAATTCGGTCCATTGATCTTGTTAGAAGCTTAGAGTAGATATTATCAGCTTGGATATGCCATTTACTGTATAAACTATCAAGATATTTATAGTAATGTATATCATATAAAATATCTTCTTTTAAGTTTGAGAATGCCTGGGATTTGATATTTTCAGTTATTCTGTTTTCGTTCCAATTATCCACCTGTAAGGCAATCAAAATCCCAATCACCACCAACAGGATCTCCCCGATGGCATAGAGCAGGTACTTACTGAATTTGTTCTCAGTCAGAAGGCGTTGTCGGATTTGTCGGAAGAAGCGGAGCATTAATCTGTTTTCCTGGATTGGAGTTCTTTATTTATTTGCCGGATCAGGTCTTCAATAGCCTCCCTTGTCCACGTCGTATAATCAACATTATCATTCCGCACCACAATAAGAATACTTAGGAAATTCTTGAATTCATCATCTTTTTTCAGTCGTTCAAAGTCATTGGGGCGGGCCACATAAGGATTGTCGATGTTGCGTCTTACATGCTGAACCATCATTCGCTGTGTAGTGTTCTGGCTAAAAGACCACTCCCATTTAACCATGTCATCCATTAGCGACTGTATATGTAAATTGTAGACCTCTACAATTTGTTTCTTCAGGCTGTCGTTCTGAATTAGATCAATTCCCTTTGTCTTAATCGTTTCGTAGGTCATTGTAGACAAATAGGGCTGGCTCCAAACGTCAAGATTTGTAAAAGCTGAATCCAACACGGCATTGTAGGCGCGGTCCTCTTCGATATATGAATGAATAAGACGGTATCCCTCCAGGTATTCTTTATTTGCTTCGGATGCCTCTTGCAATTCTTTTTTGGAATATTCCAGGTCGGCTTTGAGCTCCTCCAAAAGAGATAACTCCACCTGTCCTGCTTTTCGCACCTCATTCCAGTTATTTACCTGAAGTGCAATCAAAATACCAATCACCACTAACAGAATCTCACCCACTGCATAGAGCAAGTATTTGCTGAACTTGTTATCATTCAGGAGTCTTTGACGTATTTGTCTGAAGAAGCGGAGCACGAGGTGAGGTTGAATACCTCTTCAAATTACAAAAAATAGTTGACTGGACGTTTCTATTAAATGTGCTTTAGGTGATTACTGGCGCAGATTGGGTATTGGTGGCAGACAACGAAGAAGACTTAGTTTTTTGGACAGCAATGGATTACTAAATTTTCCACGGGCTATGCATTTTTGGTTTTGGCGATTTCACTCTTCTTACCCATACCTGACTCAAAACAATGCAGCGCGATGTACGGAGGGTGACTCAAAGGGAATGCTTCAGGCTCGATGATTCCCCGATAATTTTCCTCAGAAGGATTTTTATTTTAGTTTTAGAAAAAATCACAATAATCCACGTATGAAAAAGAATATGCTGCTTTTCGTTTTTGCTTTTGTCGGTCTGTCTACACTTTTTGGTCAAACCGATGGGCTCGCCACCACAGTAATCCCGGAAGAAAATATCCCCATCGACCCCAATGTAAAGGTGGGAACATTGCCTAACGGGTTGACGTATTACATACAGAACAACGGCAAGCCAGAGGACAAAGTAGAACTGCGCCTGGCGGTCAATGCCGGCTCTATTATGGAAACGGAACGCCAGCTCGGTCTCGCACATTTTATGGAGCACATGAATTTCAATGGGACCACCAACTTTCAGAAGAACGATCTGATAGATTACCTGCAGAGCATTGGGGTAAAATTTGGTGCGGACTTAAATGCGTATACCAGTTTTGATGAAACGGTCTACATCCTCCCCATCCCCAGCGATGACCCGGAAAAGTTGGAGAAGGGGTTCCAGATCCTGGAGGACTGGGCACACAACACCACTTTATCAGAAGAGGCTATTGATGGAGAACGCGGGGTGGTACTCGAAGAATTGCGTTTGCGTTTAGGAGCGGAAGATCGCATGCAAAAAGTGACGCTGCCCAAGATGATGTACGGTTCCAGATATGCAGAACGGCTGCCCATTGGCACCAAAGAAAACCTCGAGAATTTTTCCTATGATGACGTCCGGGATTATTACAACACCTGGTACAGGCCAGATTTAATGGCCGTTGTCGCCGTGGGCGATTTGGATGTTGCCACCATGGAGTCCAAGATTATAGAGCACTTTTCAAACATCGAAAAACCCGTGAACCCGGTAAAGCGCGAGTCCTATGAGTTGCCAAACCACGAGGAAACCCTCATTGCAATCGCATCAGATAAAGAAGCGGCCTTTAGTCGTGTACAGGTACTCTACAAAGACCGTTTTGAAGCCCCTGAGGTCAGGACGGTAAATGATTTTCGCAACAGGTTGGTCAAATCCCTATTTTCCACCCTGATCAACAATCGGTTGGATGAACTCCGAAATAGCGCAGACCCGCCTTTCGTATTTGGGTTTTCGTCCTATGGGGGCACATTTGCAAGGACCAAAAATGCCTACCAGTCCTTTGCCCAAACCAGCCCTGACGGACAAATGAAAGGGCTCAGGGCTATTTTGGAGGAAAATGAACGCGTGAAACGATACGGTTTCCAGGAAGGAGAGTTTGAACGTGCCAAAAAAAGCATTTTGGCCAGACTTGAAAAACAATACAACGACCGCGATAAGTTGGAAAGCAATCGCCTGGTCAACAAATATATCTACCATTACCTTGAAGACTCGCCCATACCCGGTATCGCCTGGGAATTCGATATGACCAAACGCCTTTTGCCGGACATTAAACTGGAGGAGGTAAGCGCCCTGATCAAAGGGTTCCTGCATGATGACAACCGGGTCATTGTGATGACAGGTCCTGAGA
>NZ_JBAVZJ010000325.1:0-8977 GCF_049588695.1 Robiginitalea sp. | reverse complement strand
AACGGCTCCAAGGTGATGGTCCTCTTTGGATCTTACAAGGGTACAGTAAGGGAAAATGGTTTTTTCTGGGCCAATCCATTTTATACCCGTCAGCGAATCTCGCTGCGGGCCCGGAATTTCGACAGTGAGCGCGTGAAGGTAAATGACAAGATTGGTAATCCTATCCTGATTAATGTAATCCTGGTCTGGCAGGTGGAGGACACCTACAAATCGGCATTCGATGTGGACAACTACGAGGAATTCGTACGCGTGCAAACCGATGCGGCCGTTCGGAAACTGGCCGGGTCGTATCCTTATGACAATTTTGACGATGAACAGGCGGAACTAACCTTGCGCTCCGGGATGGATGAGGTCAATGAAGCCCTGGAAACAGAGATTACAGAACGGTTGAGTATTGCCGGGATAAAAGTGATGGAGGCCCGTATTGGATACCTGGCATACGCTCCCGAGATTGCGAGTTCTATGCTCAAAAGACAGCAGGCCGTGGCCATTGTAGCTGCCCGTAAAAAGATTGTTGAGGGTGCTGTTGCCATGGTTGAAGACGCCCTCCTGCAACTGGCTCAGGATAACATTATTGAATTCGACGACGACAAAAAGGCATCGATGGTCAGCAACCTGATGGTAGTCCTTTGTGGGGATAAGGAAGTTGTTCCTGTAGTGAATGCAGGATCCCTAAACGCCTGATCTGTGAGTAAGCGCAAATCCTTTGTACTCAGAATCGACCCTGAATTGTTCAAGCAGGTGGAGAAATGGGCAGATGATGAATTTCGAAGTGTCAACGGTCAGTTGGAGTGGATGATACACAAAAGCCTCAAGGAAAACAAGCGTCTGCCCAAAAAGTAAAGATAACGGGACCGTGAGCTGGTTTTTCTGCGGTGGCGTGGGGGATAATCTGCAGTCTGGGCTACGGCCCCCCTGAGGGCTCATATTACTCCTTTTTGCTTGGTGGCATCGGGGATGGAGAAGTGTCTTTTTCTGATGATGAAGTCTCGTCAGGATGTTTTCGGTCTTCTTTGCCAGGCAAGAGTTTATAAAACAACCATCCGAAACCCAGTAGGAGGTGGAATACAATCAGGCCGAGTATAATTTTAGTCATCAGGTTCATGACACCTTTTTGAAATCGGCACTCCTGGCGGCTACTGCCTTATTTCACGCGATTCAATATCCAGTCTGATATTTCTTTGAGGGCTACCGGAGCAAAGGTTTCCTCCAGGGCGGCGTATTCACTCGGAGATCCGGTGGCCGAGTTTTGAAAGAGGTGATTCAATCCGGACAATTCCCGAACCGTTACATCGGAATTCCCTCCTGCTTTTAAATGTTTTTCAATCGCCTCGAGGTTTACCTGGGAAGGGACCTGCAGGTCCACTTCACCGTTCAGGGCCAAAACAGGACATTTTACCTGCTCCAGGGCCGGGGCAGGATCGTATCTCATAAAATACTGCATCCATGGAGAAGCCAGGGCATCTGCCTGTGTTGAAACGATGTCCTCCACGGACATACCCTGGGGAACTTGCTCCGGATCTTTTTCAAAGGCCTGAATAAAATACTGCTGCAGATCTTTCTTGAGTTCAGTGGGGTCATCTACAGTACGCACCAAGTCCAACGCGCCCCGGGTGAGATCCATTTCCTTTTTCAGGGCGTCCCCACTCACCCCGCTGGCTTTTCGAATCAGTTCGCTTTGCAGCATAAGGATGTCGTAACCCGAAATCCCGGGCCCGGCTAGAAGGACCATAAATGCGATATCGTTCGATTTGGAGGCAACCATCGGGCCAATAAGGCCTCCTTCGCTATGGCCGATAAGCCCGATTTTCCGGGAGTCGATATCCTCCCGGGACTTCAGAAAGGCCACTGCACTTGCCACATCTGTGGCGAGATCTTCCGAAGTCGCGGTAGCGTGGTTGCCCGTAGATTTTCCCGTCCCCCTGTCGTCATAGCGCAGGACACCTATCCCCTGACGCGTCAGGTAATCGGAGAGGACCAGGAAGGGCTTATGCCCAAAAACCTCTTCATCCCGATTCTGGGCACCACTGCCGCTAATGAGCACGACAACGGGAAAGGTTCCGTTTTCAGAGGGCAGGGTAAGGGTTCCTGAAAGGGACAGGCCGCTTCCCGGATTTGGGATAGATACTTCTTCAGAATAATAGGGGTAAGGGGCTTTGGGTTCCTGTGGACGCAACAACTTCTTTTTAGCCACCGGATCCCTCGAAAAATTAAGGGGCAGGGATTGCCCCATTTGTGTAAACGTCCCTTCTATGGTCCCGTCTTTATTCAGCATTCCGGTATAAGCAATTGCCATGGGAGCTACTTCGAATGCCAGGTTGGAATCCGCATAACTCAGGGAGGTGATCTCAATACCTGTGGCCCCCTGGTCCGGACTGTCCATGGTACCTGTAAAGCCGGGGTCACCCTTAGTTATATGAATGACGAGCGGGAGTTGTATGCCCTGAACTTCAAGGACCCCATTCCAGGTACCGGAAATTTCCTGACCCCTGCTCGTAAATAATACCAGGAGTGCTGTGAGTAATAGCAGTTTTTTTTTCATGTTGTGGAGTTCAGTTCTCAGGATAGTAGGTCACCTTGCAATTTTGGCAAACCGAATGGTCGTCTTCCGGGATGAGCTGGATGCCCTCCAGATGCTTTTTGGCATAATCGATTACCCACCCGTCATGGGGATCGTGGGAATCCACGTCGTGACTGTAATTGCGGACCGCATCGAAGAATGCACCACCGTATTCCTGCCGTCCCCAGCAATTGGGGCAGTACCCTTCAGGGGTAGCCTCGGCAGATAAGGTTTTGTTCTTTTTAAAATAAGACAGGAAATCATGCATTTTGGCCATAGAATAACTGGTTTTTTGGGGTGAAGAGCCTATACGGGCCGGGCAAATTTAATTACAGCAATCACAACGGCTGCAGTTACAGGAGGTGCAGGGGCAACTGGCATCCCGGCAGTTCCCGCAATTGCATTTGGTACATTCACAATTTGTGCAGGTGCAGGTATTCATAACGTTTTCTCTTTTTGAGATTCAAAACTTTTGCTAAACCTCTGGTTAAGATTAAAGGTAGTAAAATCCCGTCAAATTTTTCATGAATTTTACTGTGTTCAAAGGTTTGCTGGCCGCTGTGATTTTTTTGCAGGCATTGGTTATCTTTAACCACCAACCAGGGTGTTTTGCACCCCTTCCAAAACAATAAAAATGTCAGGATTTTTCAGGACTTCCTTCCTTTTAGCCTTATCGATAAGTACATTCTACGGATTTCGTCTGTGTGCCCAATCTGAGGATTCACCAGCCCTCGAAACGGTGGCTGCTGCCCTGGAGTTCAGGGAAATAGGCCCGGCCGTTATGGGTGGGCGTATCGCAGACATCATCGTGAATCCGGATAATACCAATACCTGGTATGTGGCCGTCGGTTCGGGAGGGGTATGGAAAACGACCAACCGGGGAACTACCTGGGAACCCGTTTTTGACGCCCAGGCCTCTTACTCCATCGGCTGTGTGGCCTTGAGCCCACAGAACCCTGAAGTTGTTTGGGTAGGAACGGGTGAAAATGTAAGTGGCCGTCATGTGGGATGGGGAGACGGGGTGTACCGCAGTTCCGATGGGGGAAAGACCTGGGAAAACAAAGGGTTACCGCAATCCGAACATATAGGTAGAATCCTGGTAGACCCCAGGGACGACAATGTCGTATTTGTGGCGGCCGAAGGACCCCTATGGGCCTCCGGTGGCCAACGTGGTCTCTACAGATCGCGGGATGGGGGGAATACGTGGGATCTGGTACTGGAGATCGACGCAGATACCGGTGTGACAGACGTGGAATTTGATCCCTCCAACCCCGATGTCCTCTATGCTGCGGCTTATCAAAGGCGCCGCCACGTCTGGTCCCTGCTGGCCGGTGGTCCGAATTCAGGTATCTATAAATCTACGGACAATGGAACCACATGGAAGCAGGTGGATTCCGGATTGCCCAATGGGGATATGGGTAAAATTGGGTTGGCTGTAACCCCTGCCGATCCGGATTTGGTCTATGCCACCATTGAGGCTGCGGAAGGCGAAAAGGGTTTTTACCGCTCCACAAACAAGGGGGAAAGTTGGGAGCGCGTCAACAGCTATACTTCAGGAGGTACCGGCCCGCATTATTATCAGGAGATAGAAGCTTCTCCCACCGATCCGAACCTGATTTACCAAATGGATGTCTTTTTGCACGTTACACGGGACGGAGGAAAAACCTTTGATTACCTCGGAACCGGACGGGAAAAACACAGTGATAACCACGCCCTCTGGATAGATCCGGCTGATGGTGCCCACCTGCTGGCTGGGACAGATGCGGGACTTTACGAATCCTATGACGAGGGGACTACGTGGAGACACTTTCCAAACCTACCGGTTTCACAGTTTTACAAGCTCGGTCTGGACAATGCGGAGCCCTTCTACAATATCGTGGGGGGAGCACAGGATCTGGGGACGCTTATCGGGCCCTCCCGCACCTTCAATATTGAAGGGGTGCGCAACCAGGATTGGTATGTACCCCTGGGTGCCGATGGATATGAATCGGTTTTTGATCCTGAAGATCCCAATACAGTTTATATGGAAATTCAGCAGGGCCTCCTTCACCGTCTGGACCGGCGCACCGAAGAGGTATTGAATATACAACCCCAGCCGGGAGCATCAGACCCCCCGGAGCGATGGAATTGGGACAGCCCTGTGCTGGTGAGCCCGCACAATTCAAAACGGCTTTATTTTGGCTCCCAGCGGGTGTGGCGCAGTGAGGACAGGGGGGATTCCTGGACGGCCATCAGTGACGACCTTACGACCAACACAAACCGGTATGAACTCGAAATGGGAGACCGGGTCTGGAGTATAGACGCCCTGTACGACACGGGAGCCATGTCTAAATATGCTACCCTGACGGCCATTTCAGAATCGCCACGGGTTGAAGGGTTGCTCTATACGGGTTCTGACGACGGGATGCTCCATTGCAGCGAGGACGGAGGGCAGTCCTGGCGCAAAATAGCTGGGCTACCCAAAATGCCATCCCGCGCGTTTATCACAGATGTAGAAGCCTCTCCCCACGATGACAATACTGTTTTTGTCGCCGTGGATATGCATAAACAGGGAGATTTTAAACCCTATCTCTTTATGAGCAGGGACCGGGGCCGTTCCTGGAAATCCATTACCGGTAATTTGCCCTCTAAAACCATTGTATGGGTGGTAAAGCAAGACCACCTGAATCCTGAGTTACTGTTTATCGGTACAGAATACGGTATCTATTTCTCAATGGACATGGGCGGGACCTGGATACCCCTTAAAGGAGGTGTACCGACCATTCCTTTCCGGGATATTGAATTGCACCCCAGGGACAATGACCTTGTCGGAGCTTCTTTTGGAAGGGGTTTTTACATTTTGGATGATTATTCTGCCCTGCGAGAGCTTTCCAATACGGTAAAAAAGGGTTCCAATGCCCTTTTTCCCGTGCGCGACGCCTGGTGGTATATCCCCAATACGCCCATGCAGGCCAAAGAAATGCCTACGCTGGGCAGTACGTTGTATGTAGGGGAGAATCCGCCCTATGGAGCCATGCTCACCTATCACATGGGTGAACTTCCTCAAACTGGAAAAGCGCAAAGGCAAGAAGGGGAAAAGGAGCTCCGAACCCAGAAGGAGAGCATTCCATTTCCCGGCTGGGATACACTCCGGGAGGAAAGCCTTGAAGGTGCCCCTCAGGTACTCCTGTTGATAAAGGATTCCAGCGGTAACCCGGTACGGTGGATTCAGGGGGAGGCTGCCAAAGGGTTGCACCGCACTTCATGGGACCTGCGGTACGCCGCTCCTAATCCAGTATCCCTTTCAAAACCCGGGTTTCAGCCCCCCTGGGCCGGTACCCCGCAGGGTCCCTTAGCGGCCCCCGGCCAATATTCGGCCACTTTGTATGTACTGCATCAGGGAAAGTTATCCGCCCAGGGCACACCGAGGGTTTTTCAGGTAAAACCGCTCCCGGGCGATTCCCCGGATATGGATTTCGGGTCAGTGGCCAACTTCCAGCAACAAACCTCAAACCTGCTTCGGGAAACCTCCCTTGCGCGTAAAAACCTCGATGAAGCCGAAGAGCGCTTGCGGTATATGGAGGCGGCCCTGCCACGTACGGCCAGGGCTACGGAAGCCCACTTTCAGGAATTCGAGCGCCTGCAAAAACAACTGGCTCATTTACAGATGCGCCTGATGGGGGATCCCATCTTACAGCAAAAGAACGAATCCGTCTCCCCTTCCATTACTTCAAGGGTAGGGGGGGTAGCCTATGGGCATTGGGATACCCGCCAGGAGCCCACAGCGACCCAAAAGGCGCAGATAGAATCGGCTGCCCGAGACTATCAGGCTTATAAGGGAGACTTAAAAAGTTTTATGGACGACCTGGAGGCCTTTCAGGCCGAGCTGCAGAAAGCCGGCGCCCCCTGGACGCCCGGGCAGAAAATGGATTAGTACTCTGAAGGCCTTTTATTTAAAGGTCTAAGGCAGCTCCAGTGTTTCAAGACCGCTGGCATCCAGGACTTTATTGACCCGGGGCAACTCCTTTTTAAGGATGGTTTTGAGGGTCCCCAGATGGGTATCGAGTTCGGACGACAATTCCTTAAAAACCTTATAAGCCCCATCCGTAGGTCTCGCATCCCCGGTTTCTACGCTGCGCCTGAGGGAGGCCAGGCGGTTATTCAGTTTGATTGGAAAATTCAGGGGATCCTGGTTGGATTGGTTTTGGACCTGATAGAGTTCTTGTTCCACAGCGCTGAGGTCATCCAGAAAAGGTTGCAGGGTTTTTTCGTATTCCCGATCCGGGATGCCTTCCCGGTTTTCTGAAATGTGTGATTTCATCTTACGGATATCAATAACCGCCTCGTTAGCCGTGCTTGTCTTTGCCATGATTTGGTTGGAGAGCTTAAACTGCTCCTGCAAATCGGCCTTCGAGATACCCTTTAAGTTGGGATCCATATGGATCGCAAAAGGATGGACTTGTTCCACTCCACCTGACTTTAAGCGTACTTTGTAATCGCCCGGAGGTGCTTTAGGCCCCCTTTGCGGGCGGGCACTCCAAATAATCATACCGTCAAACGTCGTGGCACCCGGGTACCTTAGGTCCCAGGTAAAGGTATTGAGTCCCCGGGCCGTAGTGGGTTTGGAGGAGCCCCCTCTTTGCCACCAGGGGAGATCCGGGTCTTCCTCGTATTCAGCCTGACTGCCGGTGAAGGTATCTACTACACGGTCCTGGGCATCCAGGATTTCAATGGTGATGGTATCCAGGGCTTTTTTGAGATAGTATTGAATGTTTGCATCTGAAACCCCGCGAATGGCATTGCCGGGTTCAAAAAGAACCGCAGATTTGTCCTTTAGTGCCGGGGAATACTGCCTGATTGGCCGGATGTCATCGAGGATCCAGAAGCCCCGCCCATGAGAGCCGAGGACTACATCGTCATCCTTCACCACCAGGTCGCGGATGGGGGTATCCGGAAGGTTCAGTTGTAAAGACTGCCACAGACCCCCATCATTCATTGAAAAATAGACCCCGTGCTCGGTGGCGAGAAAAAGCAGCCCCTGCCGGACCGGATCTTCCCGAACAGCCCGGGCAAAATGCCCGTCGGCAATCCCATCGATGATTTTTGTCCAGGTCTTGCCGTAATCGTGGGTTTTAAATACATAGGGCTGCCGGTCATCTACCTGATAGCGGTTCGCCGCCAGGAAGAGGGTCCCGGGCCGGTGTTTGGATTCGTCGATAATACTGATACGCGAAAATTTAGGCAGGCCTTCCGGGGTGATGTCTTCCCAGTTTTTACCGCCATTGCGGGTGATATGAACCTTGCCGTCATCGGACCCGGCCCAAATGGTATTGATATCATGCCAGGACGGGGCCAGGGCAAAAACCGTGGCATAGATCTCCGGCCCGTTCATATCCATGGTGATAACACCTCCGGTTTTACCCAGGGTGGAGGGGTCGGCATAGGTAAGGTCCGGGCTTATTTTTTCCCAGGACTGCCCGTCATCCGTGGTTCTCCAAACATGCTGGGAACAAGTGTACATGACCCTGGAATCCTGTGGGGCAAACATAATGGGGAACGTCCATTGCCAGCGCTCAGGCAGGGCTTCAGCAGGTTCGCCTGAAAAGAATCGCGGATAGACCTGTATGTCCCTGACCTGTCCGTTGCTCCGGTCGTACCGGGTGAGTAAAGCGCCCTGGCTTCCGGCGTAAAAGATATCCGGTTTTTCGGGATGTTGGGTGATCCACCCGCTTTCCCCTCCACCTACGGCGTAATACCAGCCGTGATTGGGTCCGCGGGCCTGCCTATGCCCCCAGCCGTCACTTGGCATGGCCAGCGTACTGTTATCCTGTTGGGCGCCCGCCACGTGATAAGGTACATCACTGGTGGTCATCACGTGGTAGAACTGGGTGGTCACGTAATCCTGTTCGGTCCATGTTTTGCCGGCGTTGATACTCACATTCCCACCCCCGTCATTGGAGTTGATCATGCGGCCCGGGTTGGCAGGGTCTATCCATAGATCGTGATTGTCTCCATGAGGTACTTTAATAGTGGTGTCGAAGGTCTTGCCTCCATCGGTAGATTTATAAAACCCCGTATTCAGGCAGTAAACCGTTTCTTTATCCAAAGGATCTGCATAGATCCTGGAATAATAAAAAGCCCGCTGTCTGAGCTTGCGCTCGTCATTGGTGCGTTCCCATGTTTTTCCTGCGTCATCTGAACGAAATACGCCCCCTTCATTGGCCTCTACGATCGCCCATACCCGGTTTGAATCTGCAGGAGACACGGTCACCCCGATTTTTCCGATCGGGCCCTCGGGCATTCCCTCATTTGCGGTGAGGTCGGTCCAGGTGGTGCCTCCATCCGTAGACTTCCACAATTTGCTATCGCCGCCGCCTCCCCACATTTTCCAGGCCTTTCGATAGACTTCCCAGGTGGTGGCATATAGTACTTCAGGGT
>NZ_JBAVZJ010000324.1:0-13102 GCF_049588695.1 Robiginitalea sp. | reverse complement strand
GGGGTGTGTGGTGGCTTTTGAAGTTGACGGTGGAGTCGAGGGCGGACGCCGTTTTTTTGATAGAATTAAGCTTTTGTCGCTTTCTGCCAATCTGGGGGATTCCCGCAGCATTGTAACGCATCCGGCCTCTACAACGCATAGTAAACTCAGCCCGGACGAACGTGCGCAAAGCGGAATTTCCGATGGAATGGTCCGGATTTCCGTGGGCCTTGAACACCCCGGGGATGTCATTGCAGACCTCCGGCAAGCCCTCGGGGAATAGATATGGGAAGCAGGGAAGACGTGTTGTATTCCTGTTTTCCGTCCAAAAACCACAGGGGATTTGCCGTCAATTAGGCCGTTATCAAGTCGCATTCCTTTAAAAAGCCGTCGTATTACTTGTATATAACCCTCTTGTGGTCTTTCTTTGCACGAGTTCTTTGTCAGATTGTGGTGTTATTGAGAAAGGTGGAGGGATTAGACCCATTGAAGCCTTAGCAACCCTTTTTCCCTTATCGTGGAAGAGAAGGTGCTACGTTCTAACCTGTGGTTTTTAAGACCGGGCTTTTGGCCTGGAACTGCCCCGGGAAAGATAACATTCGGCTTAATAAATCTTACGGGTTTATACCTTCCTTTCCAATTCATCCCAATCCTAATTTAAATCTTACCCCATTTAATCGGGTAATCGATGCGTAGTTATGGTGTCAATTGAAAAAATTTTAAAAAAGCGTATTCTGGTTCTGGACGGAGCTATGGGGACGATGCTGCAGCGCTATAAATTTGAAGAAGGGGATTTTCGGGGTTCGCGCTTTAAAGACTGGCCGAAACCCCTTCAGGGGAATAATGATTTGCTCTCCCTGACCCAGCCTGAAGCCATTGCCGAAATTCATAGGAAATACCTTCTGGCAGGGGCAGACATTATTGAAACAAATACTTTCTCCTCCACCTCGGTTGCCATGGCGGACTACGGAATGGAATCCCTGGTGTACGAAATGAATGTGGCAGCTGCCCGTATCGCCGTAGCAGCCGCAGAGGAAATCGGGAAGGCCACGCCGGACAAACCTCGTTTTGTCGCAGGGAGTATCGGGCCCACCAATAAAACAGCGAGCCTCTCCCCGGATGTGAACAATCCGGGATATCGGGCAATTTCCTTTGAAGAACTCCGGGCAGCCTATCGCGAACAGGTAACCGGATTGCTCGATGGAGGCGTCCACCTGTTGCTCGTGGAAACAGTTTTTGACACTTTGAATGCAAAGGCAGCCCTGATGGCGATTTCAGATGCCCGGGAAGGTCGGACTGAACGGGTTCCCGTAATGATAAGTGGTACCATAACGGATGCTTCCGGGCGCACCCTTTCGGGCCAGACGGCTGAGGCTTTCCTGATTTCAGTCGCCCATGCACCCTTACTGTCCGTTGGATTTAATTGTGCCTTAGGGGCCAGCCAGCTTACCCCTTACCTGCAGGTATTGTCAGATCGGTCTGAGTTGTCGGTTTCTGCCCATCCGAATGCGGGGTTGCCGAATGCCTTTGGGGAGTACGACCAGGGCCCTGAAGAGATGGCAGAGCAGATACGGGAATATTTGGAAAAAGGACTTATCAATATCGTGGGGGGGTGCTGTGGCACAACCCCGGAACACATCACGGCAATCACCACCCTGGTTCAGGAGTACGCCCCCAGGGAAACCCAGATCCTCCCAGAAGAAATTGCAGTTTCAACCCCTTCAAAAACGGACAGATCGTGAAGCATAGAGGACAGCGGTATTTGAAATTGGCAGGATTAGAGCCCCTGGTCATCACTCCCGAAAGTAATTTTATCAATGTGGGTGAAAGGACTAATGTAGCGGGCTCAAGGCGTTTCCTTCGGCTGATTAAGGAGGGGGAATTTGAAACCGCCCTCGAAGTAGCCCGGGATCAGGTGGAGGGGGGTGCACAAATCCTCGATGTCAATATGGACGATGGCCTGATCGATGGAAAGGAGGCCATGGTTCGCTTTTTAAACCTGGTGATGGCCGAACCGGATATCGCCCGAATACCCATCATGATCGATAGTTCCAGGTGGGAGATTATTGAGGCGGGCCTGCAGGTGGTGCAGGGGAAATGTGTGGTAAATTCTATCAGCCTGAAGGAAGGGGAAGAAACCTTTCTCTGGCAAGCCCGTCAGATCAGGCAGTATGGGGCAGCCCTGATTGTAATGGCTTTTGATGAAAAGGGGCAGGCCGATACTTTGGAACGACGCATTGAAATCGCTTCCAGGTCTTATGAGCTTTTGACTCAACAAGCCGGATTCCCTCCTGAAGACATCATTTTTGACCTGAATATTTTTCCTGTGGGCACAGGGATGGACGAGCACCGCAGAAATGCAGTGGATTTTATCGAAGCCACCCGGTGGGTACGGCAGAACCTGCCGCATTGCAGCGTAAGTGGGGGCGTGAGCAATGTGTCGTTTAGTTTCAGGGGGAATACCCGGGTGCGTGAGGCCATGCACTCCGCCTTTCTCTATCACGCCATTCAGGCGGGAATGAATATGGGAATTGTAAATCCGACCCTTCTGGAGGTATATGACGACATTCCCAAAACCTTGCTTACCTACGTGGAAGATGTATTGCTCGATCGCCGGGATGACGCTACGGAGCGTTTGCTGGAATACGCAGAGACCGTGCAGGGGGAACATAAAAAAAGGGAAAAGGACGAATCCTGGAGGGAACTCCCCTTGCAAGATCGTATCACAAGAGCACTGGTCAAAGGGGTTGACCAGTATATTGAAGCAGATGTGGAGGAGGCGCGAAAGACTTTTGACCGCACGCTGGAGGTTATCGAAGGTCCTTTAATGAAGGGAATGAATGTGGTTGGAGATCTCTTTGGCAGTGGAAAGATGTTCTTACCCCAGGTCGTTAAATCTGCCCGGGTGATGAAAAAGGCGGTGGCTTACCTGACCCCATTTATCGAAGAGGAAAAACGATCCGGCGAGGCGGGTGGCCCCGCGGGAAAAATCCTGATGGCGACGGTAAAAGGAGATGTACACGATATTGGTAAAAATATCGTCAGTGTGGTACTGGCCTGTAATAATTACGAGATTGTGGACCTGGGTGTGATGGTACCCCCCGAGAAAATTATTCAGACCGCGAGGGAAGAAGCTGTCGACATTATAGGACTCAGCGGGCTGATTACACCTTCCCTGGACGAAATGGTGTTCCTGGCGCGGGAAATGCAGCGGCAGGACTTCGAAATACCCCTGCTGATCGGTGGGGCAACGACGAGCAAAGCCCACACAGCCGTTAAGATAGACCCGGGGTATAAAGCCGCCGTGGTCCATGTCAATGACGCCAGTCGCGCCGTGACCGTTGTGGGGGATTTGTTGCAGAAAGAACGAAGGGAGGCGTACAAGAAATCCATCAAACTCGATTATGAATCTTTCCGGGAAAAGTTCCTGGCCAGGGGCAGGGAAAAGGCTTACCTCTCCCTGTCAGAAGCGCGTGCCAATAAATTGTCACTGGAATGGGATTCAGGTGCTATTGGAGTACCCCGTATGCTCGGTGTTCAGGAAACCGGACAGGTGGATTTGAGAAAACTCGTACCCTATATAGACTGGTCTCCATTTTTCAGGGCCTGGGATTTGCACGGGAAATACCCTGAAATTCTTGAGGACAAAGTTGTGGGGTCCCAGGCGCGGGAACTCTATGCCGATGCCCGGAAAATGCTGAGGGATTTGATTCGCAAGAATCAACTCGCGGCCAAAGGCGTTTTTGGCTTGTTTAAAGCCAATGCGATAGAAGACGACATTCAAATTGAAACTCCTGAAGGAGAGGCCTATTTTTTCAGGACACTGCGTCAGCAGAGCGTTAAACGGGACGGGATTCCCAATCTGGCACTCTCCGACTTTATCGCCCCTCAGGATTCAGGGCAGCAGGACTATATGGGGTGTTTCTGTGTGACGGCCGGTATTGGTGTGGCTCAATTGGCTGATGCCCTTAAAGACTCCCTGGATGATTATGGGAGCATTATGGTCAAGGCACTGGCCGATCGACTTGCAGAGGCTTTTGCCGAGTATCTCCACCGGGAGGTACGTATGAAATACTGGGGGTACGCCCCTGAGGAACAGTTGGACAACCAGGCCCTGATTAAGGAATCGTATCGGGGTGTACGACCTGCTCCGGGCTATCCGGCTTGCCCGGATCATTTGGAAAAGGAAACGATTTGGGAGGTGTTACAGGTAGAGAAGCGCATAGGTGTTTCCCTTACCGAGAGTCTTGCTATGTGGCCGGCCGCAAGTGTTAGCGGGTACTATTTTGGCCATCCCAAAGCCCGCTATTTCGGACTGGGTAAGATCAAAAGGGACCAGTTGGAAGATTATGCCCGACGCAAGAAGATACCGCTTAGCGAGGCTGAAAAATGGTTGCGTCCCAATTTGGCTGAGGAGTCCTGATGTTTTTCTAATTACCTGTTCAGAGCGTAAAGAGATGAAAAGTAAGTTATGAAGGTTACCGAACATATTGAAAAGGCAAAAGAAACCCTGTTTTCTTTTGAAGTAATTCCACCTGTAAAGGGGAAACAAATTGAGGAACTCTATCGCAACATCGACCCGTTGATGGAGTTCAAACCCCCTTTTATTGATGTGACAACTTCCAGGGAGGAGTATATCTACATCGATCGGGAGGGACTGCTGGATAAACGTCGTACGCGGATGCGACCCGGAACTTTGGGTATTTGCGCGGCAATCAAACACAAATACGATGTCGATACTGTACCCCATGTGCTCTGCGGGGGGTTTACCCGGGAGGAAACTGAATATCTGCTGGTGGACTGCCAGTACCTGGGCATCGATAATGTGATGGCGCTGCGCGGAGATGCGATGAAGGAAGAAAAATATTTTGCACCTACCCCGGGAGGCCATACGAATGCCTCTGAACTGGTCACCCAAATCGTGAACCTGAACAAAGGGAGGTATCTCCACGAAGTGGTCGAAACCGACCAGTGCCCGGATTTTTGCGTGGGTGTGGCCGGGTATCCGGAAAAACACATGGAGGCACCTTCATTGAATACGGACCTTAAATGGCTGAAACATAAAATTGAACTCGGGGCTGAATACATCGTGACCCAGATGTTCTTTGACAACAAGAAGTATTTTGAGTTTGTGGATCGCGCCCGAGCCATGGGCATTGACGTGCCCATAATTCCTGGAATCAAGCCCATTGCGGTTAAAAAGCACCTTCAACTATTACCCCAGGTATTTCGAACGGACCTCCCCGAGGCGCTTATCGAGGCCGTTGAAGGCTGTGCGGATAACAAAGCGGTGCGGCAGGTTGGTGTCGAATGGGCCATAGCCCAGTCCCAGGAGCTCAAGGCAGCCGGAGTTCCTGTGATCCACTTTTATTCCATGGGAAAATCGGATAACATCAAAGCCATTGCCGAAGCGGTTTTCTAAGGGTTAAAGTCCTCGTCGCACCGACCTGACTTTTGCCAAAAAGCCTACCTTTACTGCCCATGAAAAAAGGGATTTGTATTGTTCTTTCGGTTCTCTGGGGGCTCTCGACATACGGACAGGACCCAAAACCCATCCGGAACCTGGATTTAAATCCTTTTTACGGTTCCATCCTTCTCCATAATCCGGATATATCCCACCTGATCCGGGCGCATCCCGCGGGCTTTATACTGGGGTTAAATCGAAAAACTTTCGGGTCAGAACCCTGGGAACAGCGTTATGGATATCCCGATCAGGGCATTTCCTTTATCTACCAGGATATGGGCACCGCTACCCTGGGTTCCAATTTCGGCATATACCTGCACTATAATTTCTATTTCTGGAAACGACGATTAAAAGCGCGTATCGGCCAGGGTCTGGCGTATAATACCAACCCCTATGACGCCGTGGACAACGTCAGGAATAATGCCTATGGGTCTAGTTTTATGAGTTCCACCTACCTGATGTTCCAGTATCACAGGGAACGGATCTGGAACCGCCTTGGGATAAGCGCAGGGATTACGCTGGTTCATTATTCCAATGCCAACGTTCGCGCTCCCAACACGTCCACCAATACACTCGGGCTCACAGCGGGTTTGATCTATGAACTGGATGCCAGGCAACCCGGGGCTGAACCCTACAAGCGCTGGCCGGATATGCCTTTAGACAAACGCATGCGTTTTAATCTCGTTTTCCGATCCGGTATCAATGAGAGCGATGTGGTGGGTTCAGGCCAGTTCCCATTTTATATTTTTTCTGCCTATGCCGATAAACGTTTGGCCCAGGTGAGTGCCATTCAAGTGGGGGCAGATGTTTTCTTTTCTAATTTTTTAAAGGAACTCATTGCGTTTCAGTCCAATTCCTTTCCCGAACTCGATGTAGATCCCGATGCCGATTACAAGCGGGTGGGTATTTTTATAGGGCATGAACTTTTTATCAATAAACTCAGCGTCACTACCCAGTTGGGCTATTATGTATATTACCCTTTCGACTTCGAGGGCCGGGTCTATAACCGCGTGGGCATCAAGCGGTACTTTGGGGAGAAATGGTTTGGTGCAATCAGCCTGAAGTCCCACGGGGCCAAGGCAGAGGCTATTGAATTTGGTGTAGGTATTCGACTTTAAGGCCATATAAACGAATGAAGAAATTATATATCATACTGCTTGTGGTTTTCACGCTCTTAGGGGAGGGCTGCGGGCCTGACAGTCCGGACTGTTTTCAAGCCTCGGGAGATATTGAACAGGTACGCCTGGAAGTACCGGAATTCTCGGGTATCACCGTTTTTGAAAATATCCAGCTGGTCGTGCAGTATGGACCTGAACAGGAAGTAGTTCTGGAAACCGGTGCAAACCTGAGGTCCGATATCTCTGCAGAAGTAGTAGGGGGTACCCTGGAGCTAAGGGATTCCAATTCCTGTAACTATTTCAGGGGCTATGGCAGGACCACTTTTTATGTAACCACCCCGGACCTCCGGGTGCTTCGAAGCAGTACAGGATGGCCCATACGCAGCGATGGAGTGCTACCTTTTTCCGATCTTAATTTGGTTTCTGAGAGTTTTAATAATCCCGAGGCCGTGACTACGGATGGTTCCTTTGACCTCGAAGTAGATGTTGAGCGGCTTCAGGTAGTATCTAATGGAATCGCTTTTTTTAAACTTCAAGGGCGGGCAGGGCAGTTTTCCATTACCATCGCTGCCGGGGATACACGCGTAGATGCCAGGGACCTGGTCGCCGAAACTGTACTGGTCAGTCACAGGGGAAGCAATGATCTTTTAGTAAGGCCCATGGAGCGCATTTCAGGACGGATTAACGGGTATGGCGATGTGCTGAGTTATGAAAGGCCTCCCGAGGTGGCCGTAGAAGAAACGTTCAGGGGTCGTTTGATTTTTATAGACTGACATGCGGGTGATGTGGCAGAAAATCCTGAATTTTTTGAATCCTGAAAAGGGAAGCCACTCGGCTATTGAACCCGGGGGGTGGGGGGAGGCCGATGTCTTGCTCCAACAGCTTATCGAACGCAAAGAGGTTCCCGGATTGGCCATATACGCCACCTACAAAGGGAAGGCCTGGTTTAGGGGGGGATATGGTTTTGCGAACCTTGAGGATGGTATTCCCGTAGACCCTGAGAGGTCGGTATTCCGGATCGCCAGTATCTCCAAACCCATTACGGGGTCAGCCCTGGCCACGATGGTCGCAGACGGAACACTGGACCTGCAAGCCGATATCCGGACCTATGTGCCTGAATTTCCCAAGCGGCACGGACCGGTGATCCTGAAACAACTGGCCGCCCATACGGCGGGCATACGGACTTACAAAGGGAAGGAATTTGCGCTGAACCGGCCGATGCAAATCGCAGATAGTTTGGAATTATTTGTACGGGACCCACTGGAGTTTACCCCCGGGGAAGGCTATCAATATACTAGTCTGGATTATGTGCTCCTGTCTGTTGCTATGGAGCGGGCGGCAGGCCAGCCTTTTTATAAACTCGTATCTGAGCGGGTTCTGCAGCCCCTGCACATGTTGCATACCGTTGGGGAAGTGCCTGGAGAACCTGTGGAAAACCAGGTTGAGTTTTACACCGGTCGCAGGCACGGATTTGTGCCATCAGTGCCCGTGGATACGCGGTTTAAACTCGCAGGTGGGGGGTATCTGTCGACGGTCATGGATATTTGTCGATTGGGAGAGGCCTATCTACAGGAACAATTGATTCCGAGAGGCCTTTATTCAGAATTCCTCACCGCCCAGCGCATCGGGGGTGCCTCCACCTATTACGGTTTAGGCTGGGAGGTGAGCCGGGATGCCCGCGGGAGGGCCTTTTACGGGCACACGGGGAATGCGATTGGGGCATACACCAATTTTAAAGTTTTTCCGGATCGGGACTTTGTGGTTGCGATCCTGATCAACGCCTCAACTCCCGGGGTACAACCCAATTTAGATGCTATTGTCGAGGCCTTACACCAGTCCCTGCCCGTGGCCGAGTGACTAGGGTCCCGTATGAAATCCCCTTACTCCAGAAACAGGCAGGGACTCACCATTCCGCCCACTGACTCTTACTGCCCGCCATTCTGAACGCTCAAAATCGGTTCATTTCGTTCTTAAAAACTGTATCTTAATCGCATTAAAGCCAAACCATGATCGCCAAGCCTCCCTTTAAACCTGTTCAGCTTCTCTGTTTCCTAATGATGTGTTTTTTCATACCTGCCGCCGTGGGGCAGCAGGCCCCTTCTGTGGAGGAGGATACACTGCCAGTTCCGGAGCCAAAGGCTTTTATTACAGAACACCAGATTCAGAATGGAAATCGTAAAATCGCTTATCGGGCGACAGCTTCCGAAAGGTATTTGAAAAATTCAGAAGGGGAACCCGTAGCTTCAGTTTGGTCTGTGGCCTACACGGCAAGTGAAATGGGAAACCCGGCCGGCAGGCCGGTGACGTTCATTTTTAACGGCGGCCCCGGATCGGCTTCTGTTTGGTTGCATATGGGACTCTTTGGCCCTCAATTAGTAGAAGTGGATTCGGACGCCACTCGCGATGATGGGGCCGCACCCTATTCCCTGAAGGCCAATAGCGAAGGCCTGCTGGACCTTACGGATTTAGTATTTATCGACCCGGTAGGCACGGGTTACAGCCGTGTCATCGGCAAAGGTGAATTGGAGGATTTCTGGGGCCTCACCGAGGACGCAAGTTCTATTGCCCAATTTATGCGAGACTGGATAACGGATAATAACCGATGGATGTCCCCAAAATATATCGCAGGTGAAAGTTTTGGCACGACACGAGCCGTGGCTGTGGCTCAGGAACTGGAAGGAGGGGGGCAGAATATGGCGCTGAATGGCCTGATTCTGATTTCCCAGGCACTGGATTACGGGGGTTCGACTTCGACCCACTATAATATCACGTCATATATCACCTATTTACCCAGTATGGCGGCAACGGCCTGGTACCATAATAAGGCCGGTCAGGGGATGGCCCTTGAGGCATTTGTGGAGGAGTGCAGGGAGTTTACCTATAACACATACATCCCCGCCCTGTACAAAGGTTCACTTTTGACGGCCTCTGAAAAAGAAGCGGTTGCACGGGAAATGGCCCGGTATACGGGACTGAGTGTGGAGTATCTTCTGAAGTCGGATCTACGCGTGTTGATGCCCCGGTTTCAAAAGGAATTACTCAGGGATAAAGGAGTTGCCCTGGGCCGGTTGGACGGGCGTTTTACAGGTAAGGAAATCGATGCCTTCTCCGATGGTCCCCACCTGGGGGATCCCGCCAGTTATCAGATCAGCGGGGCGTATACAGCGGCCCTCAACCATTATCTGAGAACGGAGCTGCAGGTAAAAATGGACCGACCTTATCTCACCTCCAATTCTTCTATCGGAGGGAAATGGAATTGGCGCCCGGTTCCCGAGGGCAGCTATTGGGAACCCGAGCACGTAAATGTTGCGCCTCAACTGGGGGAGACCATGCGCCGAAATCCACAGATGCGGGTCTTGGTCGCCAATGGCTATTACGACCTGATTTGCCCCTTTTTTGATGCGGAGTACACCTACGCCCGCAATGGGATCGAGACGGACAAAATTCAGATGACCTATTACGAGGCCGGGCATATGATGTATACCCATCATGAGGATTACCTAAAACTTGCCCGGGACATTCGGACCTTTATGACAGGCACTTCCGAATGAAACAGAATTTTAAATCTTGTGAAACTACCCCTTTAAGCTTATAATTTGACCTAAATACCCCTGCACACCGATAACCTGAAATCCCTTATGAAACTATGTTCTCCTTCCTCCGTAAAACCCGGAAAAAGCTCTTTATGAAAAGCGACTCAACAAAATATCTCGGGTATGCCCTGGGAGAAATCGTCTTGGTTGTGATTGGGATTCTTATCGCCCTGGGGATAAACAACTGGAGTGAAGATCGGAAAGAGCGGGAGTTGGAAATGGAAATCCTCGTGCAGATCAGTGAAAACCTGAAAAAGGACAAAGCAGCCCTGAGTGAAATTATTGCCAATGCGAACCAGGCAGTGTACGCCTCGGAGAAAATATTGGAACTACATCACTCGAATCAGTCCTCTGACAGTCTAAAATACTGGCTGGGAAACATTGTACAGTTCGATCGGTTTCTGCCCCTTACCAATGCCTATGAAGTATTGAAATCCAAAGGCCTGGACCTGGTGTCTAATAAAGAATTGCGGTTTAAACTGGGCACTTATTACGACGACCAGGCGAAGATCATCACCAATGCCAATGAAGATTTGAAAATGTCTTTTGAGGATGACTGGTTGCCTATAATGAGAACTGGAGTTGTCGATTTTGAGTTCAAAAAGTATCTTATATTCCCGGATGAAGTGGCATTTGTAACTTCGGATAAGACGAGAAATATTATGGTTTTGAATCGTTCGAATTACGATGGCAGTATCGGGTATATGAATTCCGGCCTTGAATTAATAGACTCCATCCTGAATATGATTAATACAGAGGTTCAAAATCAGCAATAAATGGAAGCGGTAGGTATAAGAGGTATTTGCTATGATTCAGGGTCTTCCTATTTAAAAGGACCCGCAGGAGCTCCGGCCCTCATTCGGGAAGCCCTCCGCTCGGGGATGATGAATTTGTATTCGGAGAACCTCACCGATCTCAACCCCTGGGAAACATGGGATCTGGGAGACTTCGAGATTAAAGACTATTTTGATATAGAAGCCCTGACCCGGGAACATCTGACCCGGAAGCGGAAACTTTTTACCCTGGGTGGGGATCACAGCATTACGTATCCGATTGTAAAGGCCTATGCAGAAAACTACGGAAAGTTGGACATTTTGCAAATCGACGCCCACCCGGATTTATATCAGGACTACGAAAAGGACCCGTATTCCCATGCCTGTCCTTTTGCCCGAATCATGGAGGATGGCCTGGCGCAGCGCCTGGTCCAGGTAGGGATTCGCACCCTCAACCCGCATCAGGAAGCACAAGCCAAAAGATTTAACGTCGAGATGTATACAATGCCTGCAGGGCTGCCGGAGCTTCCGCTTCAGTTTTCCAATCCCGTCTATGTTTCCCTCGATATAGATGCACTGGACCCGGGGTATGCTCCCGGGGTTTCCCACAGGGAAGCCGGAGGGCTGACGCCCCGGGAGGTTCTTACACTACTTCAGCGTATCGAAGGTGAGGTGGTGGGTGCAGATCTTGTGGAGTATAATCCGGTCCGGGACCAGGATGGAATGACTTCTGAAGTTGGGGCAAAATTGATGAAAGAACTCCTTGGGCTCCTTATTTAAAAAGCGAAAAGAGTATCTCAGGGCGGTAAAAATATTTTATCCGGTATAGGCAATTCTTAAGGTATCCTCAGTATTTTTAGAGGACCATACATTGGGGCATTTTTTAATGCGGAGGAATAAACCTGATCCCAACACCAATTTAAGACCCTTGTGAAACCTTTTGAATACTTTTTTGGAATCCTACTCTCAGAGCGCACCAAAAAGCAAACTGAAAAGGTCATCCTGACCATTGCCATTTTCAGCTTCGTGGTCCACCTGGTACTGATATTTATGGTCGATGCCGGCTGGCTAAAGTCCCGGTCTGAACTTCTGGATAATCCAATTGCGGCAATTTACACCCCATTTTCCTTTATCCTGATCTATGAGGTTTACCTACTGATCTATTACCTGCCCAAGTCCATTACCACCTATATCGGCAAACAATATGAGATCATCACCCTGATTATAATACGCCGTTTATTCAAGGATCTGGCCAATCTGAAACTTTCCTCCAACTGGTTTGAACTCCAGGACGACCTCCAATTTACCTATGACCTGGTCGCCTCGGTGGTTTTGTTTTTCCTTATTTACCTCTTCTATGTTCAAGGCCTCAAACGACGGCAATTATTGACGCCGGATACAAGTAAGGGTACGAACATACAGCGCTTTATCGATCTGAAAAAAACTGTGGCCACCTTATTGGTTCCGGTCCTTTTCGTTACCGCGGTGTACTTTTTTACGCTCTGGGGTTTAACCGCGATGGGTGTCACTGAAACCTCCGGCATATCCTTTAAGAGCATCAATAATGTATTTTTTGATGAGTTTTTTACAATTCTCATTGTGGTGGATGTTATTCTTTTGCTCGCATCCTTTTATTATTCAGACCAGTTCCATAAAGTGATTCGCAATTCCGGTTTTGTAATTTCCACCATCCTGATCCGTTTATCCTTTTCCGTCGAAGGCGCTTTAAATACCATTCTGATTGTCACAGCGATCTTCTTTGGGTTACTGATGTTACTGATTCACAACCTTTTTGAAAAACAAATACACAAAGGAGCAACATGATAATTTAAAAAAGGGTCACTTCGAAACAGGAAACTTTAGCGGTTTCGAAAGGCGGTATTCTAAGTCGTTGTGCCCTGCCGCAGTTTAAATCATAAAACGCTGGTGATCCGTTTCTAAATCCTCATGCACTGGGGATGTATCAGAAGCAATCCGCTGTGGCCTCCCCTTCGTCACAACTGATGTATCTCATTTCGGAATTTCGTCTTTAAGGCTACTTTTAGCTCTAATGTCCAAAGGCTAAAACTACACTTCACTATGGAGTCGCTCGAGTTTATATGGGAATGGCTGGATGCACATCCGACAATTGAGACCATTTTAAAGTATCTTCTTTGGGTAGTGGGGGTATTCACC